>JANOZI010000528.1:0-5218 GCA_031429375.1 Acidobacteriota bacterium
ATAACCTGACGCGCGGCTCGGCGCCGCGCGCGCGAGTGGTGCACACCTACCACGGCCATGTGCTCGAGGGGTATTTCAACGCCTTCATGACGCGGGTGTTCATCACGCTGGAGCGACTGCTCGCCGGCGCCACCGACGCCATCGTCGCGATTTCGCCGGCGATTCGGGATGAATTGCTCGACCGCCATCACATCGGCGTGGCGGCGCAGTACCGAGTGGTGCCGCTTGGCTTCGACCTTGCGCCGTTTGCGGCCGTCGACTCGCGAGCCCGCGCGGAGGCCCGTCGCGATCTCGACCTGCCCGCAGACGTGGCTGTCATCGCCACCGTCGGACGATTGACCGCGATCAAGCAGCATCGCCTGTTCCTCGACGTAATTCAGCGCGTCGTGACCGCGCATCCCACGGCAATCGCGCTCATTGCAGGCGACGGCGAATTGCGATCCGAGCTCGAGGCCTACGCCGCCTCGCTGGGCATCACCGGCCATGTGCGGTTTCTCGGCTGGCGCCGCGACCTGGCGACGATCTACGGCGCCACCGATGTGTTCGTGCTGACCTCGCGCAACGAGGGTACGCCGGTCGCTCTGATCGAGGCGATGGCGTCGGGCACGCCCGGGGTCAGCACTGATGTGGGCGGCGTCAAGGACGTGATCGATTCGCCCGAGGTCGGGCTCCTGGCGCCATTCGGCGACGCGGACGGATTGGCGGCGCACGTCAACGCGCTCATTGTCGATCCGGCGCGGCGATCGGCGATGGGCGCGCGGGCCCGCGCCGGCGTCGTCACGCGCTACAGCATCGATCGCCTCGTCACCGACGTCGCGGCGCTCTACCGGGATCTGTTGAGAGAACGGTAAAATGTCCAGTTGATGCAGCGCCGTCTTCTTGTCATCTGCCTGGTGGCGCTCGCCCATGCGGCGTTGTTCATCGCCTATCAAAAACCCGACTGGGAGAGGGCTTGGAGCGATCAGGGCGGCTACCAGCAGCTCGGCGCCGCCATGGCCAGAAGCGGCGAGTTCACGCGCTTTCCCGAATCGCCGGTCTTCATCCCCGAAGTGATTCGGACGCCCGGCTACCCGGCCTTCGTGGCCGTGATCTACAAGTTGTTCGGCGTGAGCAGCATGGCCGTAGCCGTGGCGCAGGCGTTGGTGTTCGTGGCGATTTGCCTCGTGGTCTACCGCGTCGCCCGACGAATCGCCGGCGAGCGCGCCGCCGTGACCGCGGCGTTTTTCACCGCGCTGTTCCCGCCACTGCCCTACTACGGCGCCCTCGTCCTCACCGAAGTCTGGACCACGCTGATCCTGATGCTGGCGATGTGGGTCTGCCTGCGCGCACAGCAGGGCGGGCGCCTGCGCGACTTCGCGCTGGCTGGGGCGCTGTTCAGCGCCACCACGCTGGTGCGACCCGCGTTCCTGTTGCTGCCGTTTGGGCTGGCCATCGCGATGCCGATCCTCGTGCCGGCCGAGCGCCGCAGCCTGCGGCGCATCGGCGGTTGGGCGGCCCTGGCGCTGGTGGCCGCGCTCACCATGGTGCCGTGGTTCACCTATAACTACGTCTACCTCGGCCGCTTCACACTCTCGCCCGCGGGCGGTATCGGCCGCGGACTGTGGGAAGGCACGTGGCAGGTACGCTGGCCCGGCCGCGCCCACAACGACCTGACGAAGACCGCCGAGACTGACATCTCGCGAGAGGATCTGGATGCGCGCGTGCGCGAGATCGCAGCCAGTGTCGGCGTCGCACCCGACGGCATGCTCGACTACGTGCATGAGTGGCGAGACATCCGCAAGATCTGGGAGACCCCGACCGATCCGATGGAGCGAGCCCGCGCGCGCGTCGTCGCGGATCAGGAATACCTCCGCGCCGCGCTGGCGCACATCCGAAAAGACCCGGCGAGTTGGGCGTGGCAACGGCTCACGAAAGGCACGTTCATCCTGTGGTCGTCGGATATTCCCATTCGTTACACGGACATCAACGCCGCGCCGCCGCTCGTCATCCGCGCGATCTGGCTGGTGCAGGTGGTGCTGCTCGGAGTGGCGCTGGCCGGCCTGGTGGTCTTGCTGCGGCGACACCGCTACTCCGAGGCGGCGCTGCTTGCGCTGCCGCTGTTGTACGTCACGGGCGTGCACGTGCCCTTGCTGTGCGAAACGCGGCAGTCGTTGCCCGTCAAGCCGCTCGTCCTCGTGCTGGCCGCCGTCGCCGTCACTTCCCGGCGAACCGCAGCTTCATGAACTCGAGCATTGCCGTCTTCCACGCCTGGCTGTCCGCGCCGTTGGTGTCGATGTGATCAGCGACCTGGAAGCCCAGGCCGACGTTGTCGTCCATGCTGTTGTTCAGGAAGAGGCCGTGCCGGCCGAGCGTCATCAGGTTGCGGACCTCGTGCACGCCGTCGAGCACGGGGATCAGCTGATCCTCGAAGTTCAGCTCGTAGACCGGATAGGCGGTCGGGATATCGGTGACGTGGTACTGATCGACCTCGGATTCCGTCACCTTGTAACCCATCTTCATCAGGTCACGTAACGCGAGCCGATAGATCTCGTCGTCACTCGCCTGCCACAGCGGCTCGTCCTTCCAGAGGGAGAGCTCGATGCACAGCACGGTGCGATCCGGCGGCACCATGTGCGGGCTGACGTTCTTCTGCTCCGACATCCGGTTGACCCGGAACTGCTCGTCCAGCAGGTAGACCCAGTGGTAGTCGGTCATCCGCTCCCGTTTCAGCGCGATGTAGATCAGTTTCAAGCTCCGGTAGCGCAGCTTCGCGGCATGCGCGGCGATCGCCGGCGGCAGCGCCGGCGACATCATGTTGACCAGCGCCGGCAGCGGCAGCGTGGACAGGAGGATGTCGCAGTCGACCGACTGTTCGATCCCGTTCGCGACGTACCGCACGCGCGCAGCCTTGTCACCCTCGCGCTCGATCTTCACAGCCGGCGCGTTGAGCAGCACGCGACTGCCGGCCTTCTGCACCTCGGCGGCCATCCCTTCGTAAAGCAGGCTGATGCCCTCGCGCGGATAGAGGTATTTCGTGAAATAGGTGGCCGGGTCGGCCTTGATCCCCAGCGTGCGCAGAATGATGTTCTTGAGGTTGAGTTTCGCGACCCGCTGCGCCTGCTTCGACGAGATCTGGCTGGTCGGCAGGCCCCACACCCGTTCGGAATAGATGCCGAAGCACAGGTCGTACAGCGTTCGCCCGAGGTTGCGAACACCCCACTCCTCGAACGAGTCTTCTTTCTTCGCCGGCGCGAGGGCCGACTTGATCGTGGCCATGGTGTAGTCGAAGATGATGCGCGCCGACAGGAACGGACTGACGCCGGTCAGCACCTGCAGCATCTCGAGCGGATACACGTATTCCTTGCCGCGCAGGAGCACGCGGGTGCCGCGTGTCAGCACCAGCGGATCGGTCCCGAAGAACGGCAGGATCTTCCTGAGGATCGCCTCGCTCTCCTTCGTCTCGCGGATGTGGAAGGTGTGCGGGCCGAAGTCGACGCGATAGTCGCCGACGTCGATGGTCCGGCCCATGCCGCCGACCGCGCCGTCGCGTTCCAGCACCGTGACGGGATATCCCAGCTCGGTGAGACGCCACGCGGCCGACATGCCGGCGGGGCCTGCACCGAGGATCACGACCTTGGGCTTCTGCTCCACGCCTACACTGCCTCCGCGCTGACGAAGTAATAGAGGTTGACCGCAAACGGCAAGCCGCGAAACGGAAGGGGAAAGCCTTCCTCAATCCGGTAACCCTTGGAGAGCCATCGGCGCATGCGTCCCGGAGTGGTGAGAATCAGGTGATCGGGGTATCGAAGCGGGAATTTGCCCAACACCAGGCGGCCGGCACTCATCGTGAAGTCGTTGGGCACCAGCATGATGGCGCGTCCTCCCGGCTTCAGCACGCGACGCGCCTCGGCGAGCACGCGCCACGGCTGGCTCGTGTGTTCGAGCATCGCGATCAGCAGCACGATGGAAAATGACGCGTCGGCAAACGGCAGGTGGTAGCCGTCGCCGCAGAGCACGGCCTGGCCTTTCGCCTTGGCATACCTGACGCGGCGCATCGACACGTCCATCTGGATCGGCGCGATGTCCGTGCCGTCGAACATCATGCCTTCGCCGCAGCCGACCTCGAGAATCGCGTGGTTGGGAACACCTGCCAGACGGGCAAGCACCTCTTTGCGGTACTGCGCATAGAAGTAGCCCACGACACCGGTGACTTGCGAGCCGTGGCCCTCGAGCTCCGCCACGTAATCGTGCAGCTCGTTCTCGGTGAGCTTACGCCGGTCGATGGACACGCCGCTCCTTGGCAAAGGCACCAAGCCGCTTCAGGCCATCGGCGAACGTAATCGTGGGCACGATGCCGAATTGCTGGCGCATCGCCGTGTCAGCCGATTGAAACTCGATGTACTCCGCCACGGTGCCTTCGTGCCGCAGCACCACGGCCACGCCGAGCGTCGCGGCCATGGCCCGCACGACCTGGTTGACGCTGACCGGCGCGCCTGATGCGAAATCCACCGTGGCGCGCGTGCCCGTGGCGCGCACCAGCGTGAGAAAACCGTCCACGGCATCGTCCACGTACATGAAGTCGATCAAGTTCTCGCCGTTGCCGCGAATGACGAACTCGCGCTGGCCGGCGGCCATCGCCGACAGCCAACGGGTGGTAATCTTGCGCGCGGGTTCGTACGGACCGTAGGCGCCGAAGAACCGCACGTTGATGTAACTGCCGACCGACCCGCGCTGCTCGGCGAAGAATCGCAGGTACTGCTCCGACGCCAACTTCGAGATGGCGTAGGGCAAGCGCGGCGACACCGCGCTCGCGGGCGAGACCGGCCCTCTCAGCCCGTCATAAACCGCGCCGGACGACACGTAGACCACGTGATCCGCCGGGCACTGTTCAAGACACGTGACGAGCGCCACCGTGTTCGACTCGAGGTCCCACCGCGGCCGCTCGGCCGACGCGGCCGGGTCGCCGTTGGCGGCGAGATACAGCATCGCATCCGGCCTGCCGCCGATCGTCCGCGCCAGCGACTTCACCTCGTCTTCATTCAGCAGGTCGCAGCGGACCGGCCGCACGTTCGAGAGCCCCTGTGCCTTGACGAAGTCCTCGAGGCCGGGCGTGCGATGGTAGACGGCCACGATCTCCCAATCGCGCGGCGCGCGCAGCAGGACGTTGTGGCCGATGAATCCAGACGCGCCGGTAAGGAGGAGTTTCACAGAGGACTTGGGGGCTTCTTACTTCTTGCCG
>JANOZI010000529.1:0-5417 GCA_031429375.1 Acidobacteriota bacterium
TTTGTAGTTAGAATTGACACCCGAGACCCGGAGATGGCGACCCCAACTGAATCAGCGCGCGTGAACCCTTCGATCGTCGACCTGGTCGGCAACACGCCGCTCATCCGCCTGCGGCGGATCGAGCGTGCCGTGCCCGGCGTCGAGCTCTATGCGAAAGCCGAGTGGCAGAACCCCGGCGGCTCGGTGAAGGATCGGCCCGCGCTGCGGATGATCCAGGAGGGCATGGCGTCGGGGCAGCTCGCGCCCGGGCGCGTGATTCTCGATGCCACGTCCGGCAACACCGGTATTGCGTACGCGATGATGGGCGCGGCGCTCGGGTTCAAAGTGGAGTTGTGCCTGCCCGAGAACGTTACGCCCGAACGAAAGCGCATCCTGCGCGCCTACGGCGCCGGCCTGACGTTCACCAACCCGCTCGAGGGCTCAGACGGCGCCATCCGCATGGCGCAGCAGATGCACGCCTCGAACCCGGCGCAATATTTTTACGCCGACCAGTACAACAACCAGTTCAACTGGCGGGCGCACTACGACACCACCGGCCCCGAGATCATCCGGCAGGTCGGGGCGCGGCTCACGCATTTTGTCGCGGGCCTCGGCACGAGCGGCACGTTCGTCGGCGCCGGCCGGCGGTTGCGCGAGTTCAACGAAGAGATCGTGCTGGCATCGGTGCAGCCCGATTCGCCGCTGCACGGCCTCGAGGGGCTGAAGCACATGGAGTCGGCGATCGTGCCCGGCATCTACGATTCCAAGCTGGCCGACGAAGACGTCCGCGTCGGCACCGAAGAGGCGTACGAGATGACGCGGCGCCTCGCGCAGGAAGAAGGATTGCTGGTCGGCATCTCGAGCGGCGCGAACCTCGCCGGCGCGCTCAAGGTGGCCGGCAAGGACGCGGTGGTGGTGGTCGTGTTTTGTGACGGCGGCGAGCGCTACCTGTCGGAGCGCTTCTGGGAGGATCCTCCCGAAGGCGCGTCGGTGTGCGGCACCAACTGATGGCGGGCGTCGTGCTGAAGGAAGCCGTCGACGCGGCGATCCGTGGTCATGGGCGCCAGACGTTCCCGTACGAATGTTGCGGCGCCATGCTCGGCCGCGACGGCGTCGTGCTCGAAGCGCATGCGCTGGCTAACACGACCGAGGAAGGCCCGCGCCGGCGCTTCCTGGTGCGGCCCGACGACTACCGCGCCGCGGAAAAACGCGCCCGCGAAGCGGGCCTGGATCTGTTGGGCTTTTACCACTCGCACCCGGACCATCCGGCGCGGCCGTCGCAGTACGATCTCGATCACGCCTGGCCGTCGTTCTCGTATGTAATCGTCTCGGTAATGGCCGGCGAAGACAAACTGTTGACGTCGTGGCGATTGAAGGAAGATCGGTCGGCGTTTGACGAAGAGCCCGTTGTTCTTAACTCTTAACTCTTAACTCTGCACTCTGAACTCTGAACTGACCCGCTATGCCAACCAAGATCCTCATCCCAACACCTCTTCGTCCGTTCACCGACAAGCTCGAGGCGGTCGACATCGATGGCAGCACGGTGGGCGAGTTGTTGCAGAACCTCACCACGAAGTACGCCGGTTTGAAGCAACATCTCTACGCCGCCGACGGCAAACTTCGCAGTTTCGTCAACGTCTACGTCAATGACGACGACATTCGCTACCTGCAGAAGGACCAGACGCCGCTGAAGTCCGGCGACACCGTCAGCATCATTCCGTCGGTGGCGGGTGGAGCTCCGGCCGCGGGTATGAAGGAACAAGGGACGTTGCCGGAGTTGTCCGGCGACGAGATCAAGCGCTACAGCCGCCACCTGATCATGCCGGAGGTCGGCGTCGAGGGCCAGCGCAAGCTGAAAGCCGCGAAGGTGCTGTGCATCGGCGCGGGCGGCCTCGGCTCGCCGGCCGCCATGTACCTCGCCGCCGCCGGCGTCGGCACCATCGGCATCGTGGACTTCGATGTCGTGGATTTCAGCAATCTGCAGCGGCAGTTGCTGCACGGCACCCCGGACGTGGGCCGGCCCAAGCTCGATTCGGCGAAGGATCGCTTGAATGCGCTCAACCCGAACGTGCAGATCGAGACCTACGACGCGGCGCTCAGCTCCGAGAACGCCATGCGCCTGTTCGAGCCGTACGACGTCATTCTCGACGGCACCGATAATTTTCCGACGCGCTACCTCGTGAACGATGCGTGCGTGCTGTCGGGCAAGCCCAACGCGTACGGCAGCATCTTCCGCTTCGAGGGGCAAGCGTCGGTGTTCGGCACGAAAGACGGCCCGTGCTACCGCTGCCTGTATCCCGAGCCGCCACCACCCGGGCTGGTGCCGAGCTGCGCCGAGGGCGGTGTGTTCGGCGTGCTGCCCGGCATCATCGGCGTGATCCAGGCTACCGAAACCATCAAGTTGATCCTCGGCGTCGGCGAGCCGTTGATCGGCCGCTTCCTGATCTACGACGCGCTGCGCATGCGCTTCCGGGAGCTGAAGCTGCGTAAGGACGCGGATTGCCCGGTGTGCGGCACGCATCCCACCGTGACGAAACTGATCGACTACGAACAATTCTGCGGCGTGGCCCCGCATCAAGTGGCAGAAGCTGCCGCGAAGACGGCGGCCGCTGGCGTTGGTGCCGGGGCATTGACGTCGAGCGAGCTGAAGGCGCAGCTCGACCGTGGCGCCAATGTCGTGATCGTGGACGTGCGGGAGCCGCAGGAATATCAGATCAACCGGATTCCCGGATCCATTCTGGTGCCGCTTGGGGATTTGCCCAAGCGCTACGTCGAGCTCGACCCGAATGCCGCCATCGTGACCCAGTGCAAGTCCGGAATGCGCAGCGCTAAGGCGCAGGAATTCCTTCTATCTAAAGGGTTTACGAACGTGCGGAACCTGACGGGCGGCATCCTGGGGTGGATCGATCAGGTCGACCCCAGCCAACCAAAATACTGAACAGTTCACAGTTCACAGTTTCCAGTTTCCAGTTTCCAAAGTGCCCTTCTTGTTACCTGGCAACTGGCAACTCGTAACTGAGACATTGGGGGTCTGACCCCTTCGCGGCGCATCCCCGACTTGCAGTGTCGGATATCACGCACTAATATAGGACTTGTGAGGTCGTATATCTCGGGAGCGCCTGTATGCTGAGACTTTCGAAGAAATCCGACTACGCGCTGATCGCGATGAAGCACCTCGCCTTGCGGCCCGAAAGCGGTGCCTCGTCCAGCGCTCGTGAGATCTCAGAGTCCTACGACATTCCGTTGGAGCTGCTGGCGAAGGTGCTGCAGCGACTGGTGCGCGGCCGGCTGCTGGTGTCGGTCCAGGGCACGCGCGGCGGCTATCGCCTGGGTCGCAGCGCCGCGACGATTTCCGTCGCCGATGTGATTCAAGCCGTCGACGGCCCGGTCATGGTGACGGCCTGCTCGACCGACGACCACACATGCGACCAATACACGAAGTGCAGCATTCGGGATCCGCTCTGGAAGATCAAGAACCGGATTCTCGAAACGTTGACGACGGTGACGGTTGCCGAGATGGCTGCCGACACTGATGGGCCCGCGCCGGTGCCGGCGCACACGGTGACGCGAATGATGTTCGTTCCCCCCATCGGCGAATGAGTGCGCCGATGGCCCTGAGCGAGTGCGCGAGCGATCGAAGGTCGATCGCGTGCGAGTCGAAGGGCGATTGAAATGACGATGATTTATCTCGATCACCACGCGACGACACCGGTTGACCCGCGTGTGCTCGAGACGATGCTGCCGTTTTTCTCCGAACGGTTTGGCAACGCCGCCAGCAGGCAGCACCGGTTCGGGTGGGAAGCCAGCGACGCCGTCGAGCGGGCACGCAAGCAGGTCGCCGCGTTGATTGGCGCCGGCAGTAAAGACGTGATCTTCACGAGCGGCGCGACCGAGGCCAACAACCTGGCCATCAAGGGCGCGGCCGAGGCCAGGCGCGCCGACGGCGATCACCTCGTGACGGTCGTGACCGAGCACAGGGCGGTGCTCGATCCGTTCAAGCGGCTTGCGAGCGAAGGCTGGCGCGTAACGGTGTTGCCGGTCAAGAGCTCGGGGCTGCTCGACCTGGCGGAACTGGAATCGGCGATGACGCCGCGCACCACGCTGGTAAGCGTGATGGCGGCCAACAACGAGATCGGCGTCTTGCAGCCGATCAAGGAAGCGGCCGCGATTGCCCACGCGAGGGGCGCCTGGTTTCACACCGACGCCGTGCAGGCCGTTGGCAAGGTGCCGTTCGATGTCGACGCGTTCGACGTCGACCTGGTGTCGATGACGGCCCACAAGATGTACGGGCCGAAGGGTGCCGGCGCGTTGTACGTGCGAAGGAAGGCCCGGCCTGTTTCGATCGCCGCGCAGCTTGATGGCGGCGGCCACGAGCGCGGCATGCGCTCCGGCACGTTGAATGTGCCGGGCATCGCCGGCTTCGGCCGGGCGGCGGAAATCGCGCTGGCCGAGATGGCCGTCGAAGCAGCGCGCGTGACAGCGCTGCGCGATCGGTTGCTCGACGCGCTACGCGCGAAGACCGACGGGATGACGGTAAACGGCACGCTCGACGCGCGCCTGCCCGGCAACCTCAACGTCAGCTTCGACGGGATTGATGGCGAGGCACTGCTGGTGAGCCTGGATGACATCGCCGTGTCATCTGGTGCGGCCTGCACGGCGTCTGAGCCATCACACGTGCTTGTTGCGTTAGGACTCTCGAACGACCGCGCGCTGGCGTCGTTGCGGTTCGGCATCGGCCGGACCACGACCAAAGACGATGTGGACTATGCCGCCGGCAAGGTCGCCGACGTCGTCGCGCGACTTCGGCAGATGGTGGTGACGAAATGATTGAAATTACGGAAAGCGCCGCGCGCGTCATTAACAAGCAGCTGGCGAAAAATCAGCGGCCGCAGGGCGGACTCCGCATTGCGGTGAAGGCGGGCGGGTGCTCGGGCTTCAGCTACCAGTTTGCGTGGGACGAGGCCGCGCGCGACAGCGATCACGTGTTCGAAGGCACCGGCGGCGCGAAGGTCTTCATCGATCCCCGCAGCTTGAAGCTGTTGGACGGCACGGTGCTCGACTTTGACGAGAACAATTTATTGGCAACGAGTTTCACCTTGAAAAACCCGCACGCGACCAGCACGTGCGGTTGCGGCGAATCGTTCTCCGCGTAGAAGGATGACGACGCGAACCACCGAGGACGCAGAGAACACAGAGTCCTTTTTTGAAATGCGGCATTGAAAAGTTGACAGCAAAATGAGTACGGCAACGAAGCAAATCGAAGAACTGGCAAATACCGAATACAAGTACGGGTTTGCCACCGACGTCGAGCAGGACATCATCCCCGTCGGCCTCGACGAGGATGTGGTCCGCTTGATCTCGTCGAAAAAGGGCGAGCCCGAGTGGCTGCTCGACTGGCGCCTGAAGGCGTTTCGCGCGTGGCTCAAGATGACCGAGCC
>JANOZI010000530.1:0-4594 GCA_031429375.1 Acidobacteriota bacterium
CAGGGCGAGCAGCTTCACGTCGACGTCTTTCAGAAAGGCGGCCGCGTCCCCTGGAGTCGGCTTTGCCGGCGCGGCCGGCGCGGTGCCTCCGCCGGCGCAGGCCATCAGCAGCGAGAGGAACACCAACAGGCTAATCGGCACTTGGTATCGCACGGAGTCAATCCTTCCACCGAAGCACAGAAACACAGAAGCACAGAGACTCTTCGTCTTGAAAAACCAAGAGTTCCGTGTGTCCGCGATTCTGTGTTTCCGTGTGATGTGCCTGTCTAGTCCGTTGCGCGGCCGGGATTGAGCGGCTCGCATTGCAGCGTCTGTGGTCCGTTCTCGGTGCACACCGCGTAGCTCGCGCCGTACATCGACACGCCGGCGTACTCGCCCTTCTTGTTGAGGATGTAGAAGTTGATGCCGAAGTTCGGCAGGCCGCGCGCGTTCAGCAGGCGCTTCTCGACGGTGTTCTTCTGGATGCGCCGCAACGCTTCCATGCCCGCGTCCTTCGGCGACTTGCCCATCCGCATCTGCTCGACGATGAGGAACGAGCACAGGTTGTAGAGGTTGGCTTCGCCGCGGCCGGTGGAGCCGGCGGCGCCGACGTCGCCGTCCACGTAGAGGCCGGCGCCGAGAATGGGCGAGTCGCCGACGCGGCCAGGAATCTTCCACGACAGCCCGCTGGTCGTGGTCACGCCGCAGACCTCGCCCTTGGCGTTGACGCCGTCGCAATTGATGGTGCCGTAGTAGTGATCGGGATCGATCAGGCCGTCGCGCACCATGCTGAGCCCCGCCATGTGCATGGCCTCGCCGCGCTTCTTCGGATCGAGATAGTGATCGGGATCGATCCGCCGCTTCCATTCGAGCCAGAGCTGGCGCGACTTCTCGGTGTTGAGGTCGTTTTCGATCGTGAAGCCCATGTTGCGCGCGAAGTCCTGCGCGCCCTTGCCGACCAGCAGGTGGTGATCGGTGTGCTCGAGCACGGCCTTGGCCACGAGCGACGGCGTGCGCACGCCCTCGAGGGCCGCGACCCCGCCGGCGCGCTTCGTCGGCCCGTGCATGCAGCACGAGTCGAGCTGCACCACGCCGTCGGCGTTGGGCAGCCCGCCGTAGCCGACGCTGTTGTCGGCCGGGTCGAGCTCGCAGTTGTTGACGCCGGCGATGAGCGCGTCGAGCACGTCGGTGCCGCGCGTCATCAGGGTGAACGCTTTTTGCACGCCGGTTTCGGCGCCGCCGTTCTTGTAGACGTTGCCGTTGTTCGAGGCCACGACCACCGGCTTCGCGCTGTTGGTCTGGACCGCCGGCGCGCGACCGAACACCGCCGCGGACGACCCGCCGATCGCGACACCCACGGCTGTGCTGGTCTGAACGAACTCACGACGCGTGATCCTTTTCGACATAACGGTGCTCCCGCCGCAGATGCTAACCCAAAAGTGATCTGCGTTATCCTGCCACTTCCGTGCGCAAGCCCGACCTGTGGTTCCTCGCAGCGATCCTCTTCATAGCTGCGGCGCTGCGCGTGTGGGCGCCGTGGGGCGACGTCTTTCCCTCGACTACGCTCGGGGCAGGCCCCTCGACTACGCTTGGGACAAGCCCCTCGACTGCGCTCGGGGCAAGCGGCGGCGCCCGCGTGAATTTTCTCGAAACCGATGCGTGGTACCACGTGCGGCTGGTCGAAAACCAGGTTCGCAACTTTCCGCATCACGTCACCGTTGACCCCTACGCCGCGCCCGGCGGCCAGTTCGTGGCGGTGGCCCCGCTGTTCGATGCCATCATCGCCACCGTCGTCTTCGTCACGCGCGGGCCCAACGCGCCCGCAGGCTATATCGAGCGCGTCGCCGCGCTGGCGCCGCCGATCATGGGCGTGCTCGCCGTCGCCGCGGTCTGGGCGCTGGCTACGATTGCGTTCGATCGCCGCGCCGGCCTGATCGCGGCGTTGCTTGCCGCCGTCCTCCCCGGTCATTTTCTCGATCGCACCCTCGTCGGTTTCGTCGATCACCACGCGCTCGAAGTGTTGCTCTCCTTCGCCACGCTCGCCTCGCTCGCGTGGGCACTTCAGCCGCCTGCCCTGAGCGACTCGGGGTCCCGAGTATCGGGAGCCCGAGGAGTCGAAGGGGCGGCAAGCGCGGGTGTTTGTCTGGGCTTGTACTTGTTGGCTTGGAGTAGTGGCGCATTCTTTGTCGCGATCCTGATCGCCTGGATAGCGCTCGCTCCATTCGTCGGCGACTCGACGGCCGCGGCCGCGGCCGCGCGCGTGGCCCTCATCGCGGCGGCCGTTGCGCTGGTCATGGTGTTGGTGCTGCAGAGTCCCGCAATGTTTCGCTACAACACGCAGGTCGCGTCGGTGATGGCTCTGATTGGCGTATCAGCAACGGTGGCGCTGTTGAGCGGAAGGGCGTCCGGATTTAGATCTGTGTTATCTGCGTCATCTGCGGCTGTGGTGTTGGTGTCGGTGGCAGCTGCGGCCTTGCTGATCGCAGACGTGTGGGCGCCTGCTCTCGTAGACCAGGTCATCGCCGACCTTAGCCGTTTCCGTCCCGACCCGGCGCGCATGGCGGTGCTCGAGGCGCGGCCGCTGTTTCTCTACACGGGCAACTGGCACTGGCTTCAACCGTGGACGTTTTTCCGCAGCGGCTTTTACCTTGGCGCGCTCGCGGTGGTTGCGCTGGCTGCCGGCACCTGGCGCTCTCGCCGTCTCGATCACTTGCTGATCGTGATCTTCACCGCGGCGGCGTTCATCGCCACCATCGGACAGAACCGGTTCGGTTACTACCTGGTGCCGGCCACCGCGGTGGTGATCGGATGGCTGTCGGTGTGCGTGCTCGATTGGGGAGGGGTGCCGCACGCTGACAATCCCAGGCCCACAGTCCGCGCCGTGATGCCGCTGCAGCGCGAAGTCGCGGTAGTCCTGATCGCGGGCCTCGCGCTCGCGCCGAACCTCGTACCCGCTGCGCTGACCACCACGCGCGCGGGCGGCATGCCCGACTACTGGGCGAACGCCATGGCGTGGCTGCGGTCATCGACGCCCGACCCGTTTAGCTCTGACGGGTTCTACACCGCGCGCTACGGCGAGGCCAATCCGGCTGCGAGCTACACCGTGATGAACTGGTGGGACCAGGGCTATTGGATCGTACAGGCCGGCCGCCGCGTGCCCGTCTCAAACCCGACGCAGATTGGAGCAGGGACCGCGGCATCGTTCTACACCGCCACCGACGAAGCGGCCGCGCTGGAGGTGCTGGCGGCGGATCGCGCGCGCTACGTGCTCGTAGACTGGGAGCTGCCGTTTCGGGAGGCCGGCTCCGGCGCGCTCGCCGGCCGCTTTCAGAACCTCGCCGACTGGGCCGGCATTCCAACCTCCCGTTTTTATTCGCTGTGCTACACGCACGCCAGTGAAGGAGAGCCGTGGCAGCCGATCTGGCTGTTTCACGAACCGTACTACCAGACGATGGTGTACCGGCTGATGGTCGCGGGTGGCAGTGCGGTCACGCCGGCGAACAATACCTACGTCGTGACCATCAGGGACCGCACCGACGAAACCGGCCGCCAGTTTTGCGAGGTGACCGGCCGCAGGATGTTTGCGGGCGTGGCCGAGGCGAAGGCAGCGGCGGAACAAATCGCCGGCTCGCGCGTGGTCGGCCTGTCGCCATGGCTGCCGGCATTTGTCGTGGCGCCGATCACCGGCCTTCGCGTCGCGCAGGAATTTCGCGAGCCCAGCCAGAAACCGGGAGAGACGCCGATGGTGAGGATCTTCGAAGTTGTCCGGTAAACGGTGACTGCATAATGCATCACTCGGAAACACAGAAACACAGAAACTCAGATGCTTGATTTAGGCAGCCCAAAAACATCTTCGGTGTTTCCGTGTTTCTGTGCTTCGGTGTAATGCATTAGCTCATTCAGCACGCAGGCTCAAATGCATCGCACTGAAACATGGAAACTCAGAAACACAGAATCCGCATTGGGCTGTCCCAAAAAAGTGTTCCGTGTTTCCGTGTTTCTGTGCTTCCGTGTGGTGCATTTATTCAGCGCGTAGGGCCGTCGCAGGATCTGTTGCAGCGGCGCGTCGCGCGGGAGACCACGCGGCAATCGCGAGCACCGCGGCGAAAAGCACTGCCGTCCCGCCGAAAGCGACCGGATCGATCGGCGGCACGCCGACCAGCAGGCTCTGCGCCAGCATCCCGATCGCACCCGCCAGGACGAGCCCGGCGATGCCCCCGATCACGCCGAGCCGCGCCGCCTGCTTCAACACCATCGACTGCATGTTCCCGTTCGACGCGCCAAGCGCCATGCGGATGGCGATCTCGCGCGTGCGTTGCGTCACCAGGAACGCCATCAGGCCATAGAGGCCCAGCGCGGCGAGGAACCCGCCAATCGTCCCCACGCTGCCCGCAATCCATGCGGTGAGCCGCTGCGGCAACAGCCCCAGTGCCGTCGCATCGTCGAACGACTGCAGCATGACGATCGGCACGTTCGATTCGACCTGGGCAAACGCGGCCCGGATCTCCTGCGCCAGGGGCCGTCCGGCCGCGTGCTGGATGTAGAACTCGAGGTGACTGGTCGGGGCCTGCGTGATCGGCACATAGATGAAGTTCCTGCCGGTCTCGCTGATGTA
>JANOZI010000531.1:0-4805 GCA_031429375.1 Acidobacteriota bacterium
CGGACCGAACCCAGTGCTGCCGCCACCAGTCACCTCGCTGATCCCGACGACCAATGTCGTCAAGGCGATCGGGTGGAAGGCGGACGCGACGCCCACTGCCGCCCCGGGCTCAAGCGTCGTGGCGTTCGCGCGCGGGCTCGACCACCCGCGCTGGCTCTATGTGCTTCCGAACGGCGATGTGCTGGTCGCGGAGACCAATGGGCCGCCGGGCGCCGGCAATGTCAAGGGAATCAGGCGATGGTTCTACAATCGCTACCAGCAGAAATCGGGCAACGCTACGCCGAGCGCGAACCGCATCACGCTGCTCCGCGATGCCGATGCCGACGGCGTTGCGGAAACGCGCGTGACATTCCTGACCGGACTCAGTTCGCCTCTCGGCATGGCCTTGATCGGCGACACCCTGTACATCGCCAATCACGACGCGGTGGTACGAGTGCCCTATACCACTGGGACGTTGCAGGTTGCGGCACGACCGGTCAAGGTCTTCGACCTGCCGTCGCTGCCGCCGGAACATCACTGGACCAAGAACATCATTGCCAGCGCCGATGGCCTGACGTTGTACGCAGCGGTGGGCTCGAACAGCAACGTGGCTGAGGAAGGCCTCGATAAGGAAGTCGGTCGAGCCGCCATATGGGCGTTCGATCTACCCTCTGGTTCGTCGCGGGTGTTTGCCTCGGGCCTGAGAAATCCCGTCGGCCTGGCGTGGGTGGAGGAGAACGGGCTGCTCTGGACCGCCGTCAACGAGCGCGATGAGATCGGCAATGATCTGGTTCCTGACTACATCACCTCGGTGCGCCAGGGCGGATTCTATGGCTGGCCTTACAGCTACTACGGCAGTCACGTCGACGAGCGGGTCAAGCCGCAGCGGCCTGACCTGGTTGCGACCGCGATCGTTCCCGATTATGCCGTCGGGTCTCACACCGCGTCGCTCGGGTTGGCCTACTCGCGGTCGAACGCGCTGCCCGCCCCGTTTCAGAACGGCATGTTCGTTGGCCAGCACGGCTCGTGGAATCGCAAACCGCGGAGCGGCTACAAAGTGATCTTCGTGCCGTTCAGCGGCGGCCGTCCGTCCGGGCCGCCGATCGATGTCCTCACCGGCTTTGTCACCGCGAACGGCGACGCGATGGGCCGGCCGGTCGGCGTCGCGCTTGATGCGCAAGGCGCACTGCTCGTGGCCGACGATGTCGGTAACGCCGTCTGGCGCGTGACGAGCGCCGGCCGTCTGTCGCGGCGCGGCATGCCTTCCGGCGCCGCCGCCCAGCCGGCGATGTGCGCCATCGACATGGGCAGTAACAGCTTTCGCCGCATTGTTGGATCGTTTGCGGACGGCCGTTACGTTCAGGCGCAGATCGAATCAAAGACGATGGGCATTGGTGATGATGTCGTGCGCCATGGGCGAATCAGCGACGGCAAGCTGGCGGAGATTGACGAGACGCTGGCAGGTTTCCGTGCCTCGTGCCAGACCGACGGCGCCGCCAACGTCGTCGCGGTCGGCACGGCCGCCTTCCGGGACGCGCCGAACGGATCGCGCGTCGTCGAGATGGCCTCGAAGCACGGCATCAGGATGGAGATCGCGACCGAGCAGCGTGAGTCCGAGCTGGCGTACCTGGTCGGGTCGCTCGGACGCGACGGCTACGCCGTGATCGACAACGGCAGCCGCAGCGTGGAGTTGGTCGCGAAAGACACCGGCCTGCTGCGCTTCCTGGTCTTTCACGATGGCTATCGCCTGGCGTACGAGGAATTTTTTGCGGCCGCCGAGAATCCGGCGGCGGCGTACGCGGCCTTTCGTGATCGCCTGCTCCAGCACGCGCGGAACGCCGCTTTCATGAGTGGCAAGAAGACGCTGGTCGGGATCGAATTCGAGGAAATGGCGGACGTGCTGTTCGAACCGGCGCCGATCGAAGGACGGGTGTTCACGCGGCAAGCGCTGCTGAAGCGGCTCGATCAGATTACCCGCGAGCCCGCCGCCTTTCAGGGCCTCAAGGCAACGAAAGACATCGACCGCGCCCTGCCTCGGCTCGTCGTTGCCGCGGTGTTGACGGAGGCGTTTGGCTACTCGCAGATCGAGCTGACCGGCCGGCAGCTCGGCGCCGGGTTGATTATCGAGGCCGGATTGCGGCGAGAGCGGCCCTGACCTCGTCTTCGGTAAACGCCGCCGCCACGAAGTCTAGACCCTCGAGCATCGTCGCGACATCCTTCAGCGAGAAGCCGCGCGCGCGCAGCCGCTCGGTATCGATGTAGATCTGGCTGTTCGCGGCATCGCTGTAGTTCTGGATGATCGTGCCCTCGGGGTCGAACCGCGCATTGATCAGCGGGATGATCTGGTCGGGGTGATGACGGCGGCCCACGCCGGGTTCTCCGGGCATGCCGTGGTCGGCGGTCACCGCCACCACGCTGCGGCCGGGGCCGGCCTTGCGATCGAGCAACGCCAGCAACGCGGCGATTTGCCGATCGAGCTCCGCGAGCGTCTCTTTCTGCTCTGCCGAATCCGGACCGTAGGCGTGGGCCGTATAGTCGGGGCCCTTCATATTGACCATGATCAGATCGGTGACCTCATCGGCGCCGATGGCCGAGTCTTCCACCACCGCGAGCAACGCCTCGGCCTCGTATTTCTGGTACAGGCTCGAGGCGCGGAACTTCGAGCCGCTCGCGATGTCGTGACCCAGCCACGTGCCTCCGGCCGCTTCCCACACTGCTCGTCCGTTGAACGCCTTCAGCGCGCGGGGCATGTCATAGCAGGCGGGGTTGCTTTCCCAGCCGCCGTCAGCGGCGTTATAGCTGGCGGCGGTGACCTTCCGGGCGCCGACCAAACACGATCCGCGTCCGACCAGGCCGGCGACCGCGCGGATCGCGCCGCCCTGTCCGATGATCACGGCGCGACCGTCGGTGGCGAGGTTCCACGCATCGCCGAGGGTGAGCGCCATCAGCTCTTTCGGATCGAGCGCGTCGTAGGCTTCCTGGCTCTTGCCGGTGGCGCGGTTGAACAGCGTGTTGACGGTGATGCCGTGAATGCGCGGTTCGCTGCCGGTGCCGATGTTGGCGTGGCCGACGCCGGTCACGGTCGGCAGCACGATGGCGCGGGCGTCAGAGAACCAGGCGCCTTCGCGCCGCATGCGCGACAGCGTCGGCATCACGGCCGCGTAGTTGTCGAAGTAGTCGGCCCGCATCGCATCGAGGACCATGACCACGGCGACGCGCGGCCGTCCTGCGCCGGCCGCGATCACTCCAGGCAGGACCCGGCCGGTATAAGTGGCGATGGTCGGCGCGCCGATGATGGCGCCAAGAGTCGGCGCCACGTCCTGTTGCGTCGCCGCCTCGGCAGACTGCCCCTGCCGCACGAACGGTGCGCCGTAAAACAGCATCGGGATCCGCGTGTCGTAATCCCAGGGCGAGCCATGCATGAACACATAGAGTGGATCGCGCGAGGTGATGATGTCGCCACGGCGCGGCACCAGGAAGACCTGCCCGCTGCGGCCGGGGAAGTAGCCGCGCGCGAACATCTCGAGCCACTGCTGCCGCAAGGCAGAGGTGGTGGGCCTGGCGGAGGTGGCGATCGCCGCCGCGGGCGCGGGCGCGACCTGCGTGGTGCGCGACGCGGTGCTCGACGCGCATCCCGTCAGCGCGACCGTTGCACAGAAACACGAAATCATCAAACAGCGCATGCCAGGCGATTATGGCACGCTGTAACATTCAGGTGTCCCCATGAGTCCGAATCCGGCAGTGTCGCGGCGCATCCTCGTCGTGGACGACAACGAAGACAGCGCCGACGCGCTGACCGTACTGCTGCGGCTGCAAGGCCACCTCGTCGAATCGGCGAATGATGGCCTACATGCACTCGAAGCCGCCGAGCGGTTTCAGCCGGACGTCATCCTCCTCGACATTGGCATGCCGGCCATGAACGGCTACGAAGTGTGCCGGGAGATTCGCCAACAGCCCTGGGGCGCCGACATTCTCCTCATCGCGCAGACCGGCTGGGGACAGGAGCAGGATCGCCAGCGGACCACAGCGGCGGGCTTTGACGGCCACCTGACCAAGCCGATCGACCACGAGCGGCTCGAGGAAATCCTCGCGGATCTTTCCGTCGATGGATCGTAGGGCACCCCTTTATGGGGTGCCGTTGAAGGATCGTAGGGCACCCCTTTATGGGGTGCCGTGAGACTGGATCGTAGGGCACCCCTTTATGGGGTGCCGTTGAAGGTGTAGGCTGCCACCATGAAGAATCGCGGGTTGCTGTTGATGCTCGGCCTGACCGTCCTTTTCGTGATCTCGACCGCCGCCCAGCGCCCCGCCGACGCGCCGGCCACTGCGCCGGGCGGCAAACCGCCCGACACCGTCAAGCTCGAAGAGCTGACCTGGGCCGAGACACGCGACCTGATCGCCGCAGGCACGACCACGGTGATCGTCGGAACAGCGGGCACCGAACAGAAGGGCCCGCACATGGTGGACGGCGAGCACAAGTTCGTCATGGACTACACCGCCGACAAGATCGCGCGGGCGCTGGGCAAGACCCTCGTCGCGCCGATTGTGACTTACGTGCCCGAGGGCAGCTGGGAAAACCCCGGCGGCCACATGGGCAAGCCCGGCACGATCACGCTGCCGGAAGAACGCTTCGTCGATCTGCTGGTCCACGCGGGACGCAGCCTCAAGGCGGGCGGGTTCAAGAAGATGTTGTTCATCGGCGAATCGGGCGGCAACCGCACCGGCATGCGTTCCGCGGCCGAAAAGCTGAACGCGACGTGGCAGGGCGCCGCGACCGCGTACTGGGTGGACGACTACTACACCAAGGCCCATGCCGAGCAGAACAC
>JANOZI010000532.1:0-8220 GCA_031429375.1 Acidobacteriota bacterium
GGTTCGCGCCGCCTCAACCCGATGATCGAGCTGCTGTCGCAGAACAAGCCGGTATTCGGCCTGTATGCGCCGAGCAACCCGCGGACGAGGTCTGGCGCTACCGTGACCCGGCCAGGGGGCGTCGCGTCAACACCACCGTACACGCCGCCGCCGGTCAGCGCCGCACCGCCGCCGTCGCCGCCGAAGACGGCCGCGCAGCTCGCACAGGCGGCGCTCGCCAACACCGCCACCGATTTCATCTTCGACGGCACGATGGAAGGCGGCATGGAACGCGCGCTGCCGGCCTACACGGAATTCGTCAAGGGCATGGCGGCGACCGGATCGTTCCACAAGTCGCCGCTGAAGCAGCTCACCCACCCGCTCGTCGTCAAGATGCACGAGATCGCGCCCGACCCGAAACTGGCGGCCGCGAGCATCAGCCAGCAGCTCAATCTCGGCGTCAGCGGCATCATGTTCGTGAAGGCTGAAAGCGCGGAAGAAGTCCGGGCCGGCATCGCGGCCATGCGGTTCAAGTCGAAGGGCGGCACGCGCCCGGACGAGGTTGGCCAGGCGCCGAAGTTGTGGGGCCTGAGCGAGAAGGAGTACCGCGAGAAGGCCGACCTGTGGCCGCTCAACCCGAGTGGCGAGCTGATCAACTGGACGATCGTCGAAAGCAAGGAAGGCCTTGCGCACGTCCGCGAAATCGCCGCGGTGCCCGGCATCGGCGTGCTGTGGCCGGGCGCGGGCACGCTGCGCGGCGTGTTCTCGACGACGAACCCGGATGGCACGCGCAAGCTGGACGAAGCGGCGTGGGAAGCTGCGATTCAGCAGGTGCTGTCGGCGTGCAAGGAATTCAAGCTCGCGTGCGGCTACCCCGCCAACCCGACCGACATCGAGATGCGGATGAAGCAGGGCTTCAACGTGTTCGTGATGAACTGGGGCGATCCCGGTTTCAAGGCTATCGAGATCGGCAAAAAGGCAGCGGGACGATAGCGCACACTCAAAGTGCGTACAGTGCGTACTGTTCCAAGTGTGCGTACAGTGCACTCGTGCGAAATGTGCCTCTAGGCCGTTTGGCACCCGAGCACCGTACGCACTCTTGGAACTGTACTCACGGTACGCACGCTAGCAAGAGACGCACTTATGGTTATTCTTCGCGCCGAGTCCCTCGAGTAGCTTGATCGTCTCGGGGTACGGCTGCGTGCGCTGCACCGGGCCGTTGGCCATGTCGACCGTGGTCTGGCCGCGGCGATTGACCTTCGTCACATCCGCGCCCTTCGACACGAGGTAAAGAATCATCTCGTTGTCGCCGCGTGACGCGGCGTTGTGCACCGCGGTGCTGCCGTCTTCATCCTCGGCATTCACATCCACGCCGACTTCTTCGACCAGGTATTTCACCGCCGCCATCATGCCGGTCGGCGCGAAGCGATGCGCGTTGCCCGCGAAGCCCTCGCTGTAACCGGCGCCGGCTGCCGCGACGAGCGGCGGCGTGCCCGGACCACCGACCGGCAGCGCCGGACGCGGCGGGGCCGCATTGGCGTCGCCGCTACGCGTGCCGCCCTGGAAGTCACGGCCGCCGGCCGGCTTCATGGTGGGAACGTTTGGGTCGGCGCCGCGTGAGATCAACAGCTTCATCGCCGCGATGTCGCTGGCGTAAGCAGCGCGCCAGAACGGGCTCGCGCCCGAATCGTCCGTACGCAGCAGGTCGAAGTTGTACTGCGTGAACCAGGTGTTGCGATTGGTGCGCGCGTTGGGGTCGGCACCCTTGTCGAGCAGCTTCGTCATCAGCTCGAGATAGCCGATCTTCTGCTGCAGATAGGCGCGCGGCTGCGGGTAGAACGAGCGCGGCTGCCACTGCACGTTGATCACGGCATACAGCGGCGACACGCCGCCGTCGCTCGGCAGGTTCGGATCGGCGCCGTGATCGAGCAGGTAGCTGACGGTGTCGAAGTGGCCGTTAATCGCCGCGACCAGCACCGGCGTCGTCTTGTCGCCGGCACCACGCTGGTTGACGTTGGCGCCGCCCTTGATGAGCGCCTCGATGGTCGGCAGCGCGCCCTGGCGCGCCGCGAAGTGCAGCGCGGCGAGGCCGCCGTGCTTGCCGATCAGCTCGTTGTAATTGAAGCCGCGCGTGACGCCGGGCACGTCCGGCCCGGCGCCGGCCGGACGCGCGGGCGCCTGCCGCGGCACGCCATTCTGATCGGCATCGTTGGTCATCGTCAGCGCGGCGAAGTCTTCAACCCGCGAGGTAATGGCGATGTCGGCGCCACGCGATAGCAGCAGCTTGACGACGTCAACGCGGTCGGCGGCGGCGGCGAACATCAACGCGGTCTGGCCGTTCGCCAGCTCTTTCACATTCGGATCGGCGCCGTTCTCGAGCAGCATGCGCACGGCGTCGGCACTGCCGGCATGCGAGGCCTGCATCAACGCCGTCGCGCCCGTCGTGGTCGCGGCTGCCACCGGTGCGCCGGCCGCGATCAGCGGCGCGATCACCGAGGCGTTGCCAACCTGCGCGGCGAGGTGGAGCGGGGTGTAGCCGCCGATGCGCGTCTTGGCGCCGAGGTTGGCGCCGGCGTACAACAGCATCGAGGCCAGCTCCGCGTCGCCGTTGAGGGCGGCCCTGTGCAGCGCGGTCATGCCGTCGCCCTGGGCGGCGTTGACGTCAACGCCTTCCTTGAGCAGCTTCCTCACCGTGGCGACGTCTTTCGCTGCGGCTGCGTCCGCGACCGGGGATGACGGCGCGGCGTGAAGTGAGGCGACGAGGCTCGCCGCCAGGAGCATCGCAAGGGCGCGAGAGGTTGTTTTCATGTCTTTCTCCAGGCGGGTCTAAAGACCCGCCTCTACCGCGACGGTTGGCGCGGGTGCGGTGTTCAGATCCATCGCGGCCGTGCTGTCGCCGAAGGTGTCGAGCGGGACGCCCACCGCCTTCAACGCCGACAGCATCGCGTTGGCCATCGGCGTGCCGTCGGCCGCCTTGATGTGCAGGTTGCCCTTGAGCGCGCCGCCGGCGTGGCCGGCGATGAACAGCGGGCAGCGCTTGTGGTTGTGCACGTTCGAGTTGCCCATCGGCGATCCGTAGATCAGCAGCGAGTTCTCGAGCAGGTTGCTGTCGCCGTCGGGCGTGTCCTTCAGCTTCTTCATGAAGTAAGGCACCAGGCCGACGTGGTACTTGTTGATCTTGGCCAGCTCCGTGATGCGATCGTCGCGATCCTGGTGATGCGAGGCGATGTGGAAGCCGGTGTTGACGCCGGTTTCGGGATAGACGCGGTTCGAGACGTCGCGGCTCAACTTGAACGCGACCACGCGCGTCACGTCCGACGCAAACGCCACGACCTGCATGTCGAACATCAGCTTGACGTGCTCGTCGTAGGAGTCGGGCACGCCAATCGGCGCGCCGGGTAACGTCCGCTCATCGCCCTTGATGTTCTGCGCTTCCACCTTCTGGATGCGGCGCTCGATCTCGCGGACGTCCTCGAGATAATCACTCAACCGCTGCTGGTCGGCCGCACCCAGGGTGGCCTTCAGCTGGTTGGTGGATTGCGTGACCCAGTCGAGGATGCTGCGGTCGCGCTTGCGGCGCGCGGTACGGGCGGCCGGGGTGGCGCCGATGCCGAACAACTGATCGAACACCGCGCGCGGGTCGCGGATCATCGGCAAAGGCTCCTCCGGCGAGGCCCAGCTGATCGAGTCGGTATAGGCGCACGAGTAGCCGTAGAAACAGCCACCGGCCTGGTCGACGTTCTCGACGCACAACTGCATCGAGGGCATCGGCGTTTCCTGCCCGAACTTCTGCGCGAACAGTTGATCGAGCGAGGTGCCGGCATGCAGATCCGAGCCCTGCGTCTGCTTCGGGTGCGACTGCGTCAGGAACACGGCGGCGGAACGGAAGTGATCGCCGCCGATCTCGGGCGGCAGGAAGGCTTCGGCATTACGCACATCGGTGTTGCTGACGATGGTGATGTAGTCGCGCCACGGCGCGAGCGGCGCCAGGCTGGTCGGGCTCAGGTCGAACACCGACCCGGTCGCCGCCGGTGCCCACAGGTTCTTCTGCAAGCCGAAGGCGGTGCTGCCGGCCGCGCCGTGCACCATCTCCATCGCGACCAGGCGAACCTTCTTCGCCGCCTGCGCGCCGAGCGCCGGGGTCATCGCGTCGAGGAACGGCAGCGCGATGGTGGCGCCCAGGCCCTTGAGGACGGTGCGGCGGTGGAGATGTTTCTGCGTGATGAAGTTCATAGTTTCCTTCAGGCGGGTCTAAAGACCCGCCTCTACCATTCACGGCACAGCGGTCGTCGTGGCCGCATCGGCGGCCCTTCCGTTGGTGAACACCGGGCTGGTGGCGAGGGCTTGCACAAACGCCGAAACCTTGTAGTCCCGTTTGCCGGCATCCTTGATCAACTTGCGGACGGCCGGCAGGTCGGACGGTTCGACGCGGCGGCCGAGCGCGTACGTCATCAGGTTCTCGGTGAAGCTCAGAAGAAACACGTCCTGGTGCTTCAGCAGCGCCGCGCGCAGGCCGTCGGGGCCCGTCATCGGCGTCCCGTCGTAGAGCGTGCCCGTCGGGTCGACCGGCACGCCCGCATCCTTGATGCGATATTTTCCAGTGACGTCGAAGTTTTCCAGCGCGAGACCCAGCGGATCGATCACGCGATGGCACGACGTGCACTGCGGGTTCTTACGGTGCTCTTCCATGCGCTCGCGCACCGTCAACACCCGTCCGGCCGCCTCGGCTTTCGTGTCGGCAAAAGCCGGCACGCCAGGCGGGGGCGGCGGGGGCGGCGACCCCATCAGCACTTCCATCACCCACTTGCCGCGCATCACCGGCGAGGTGCGATCGGCGACGGAGGTCAGCACCAGCACGCTGCCATGCGTCGTGATGCCACGGCGCTCGGCCGGCAGCGTGACGCGGCGGAATGCGTTGCCGGTCACATTCGGGATGCCGTAGTGCTTCGCGATCCGCTCGTTGACGAAGGTGTAGTCGGCGGTGATCAGGTCGAGGATGCTGCGGTCTTCGCGCACCAGGCTGTCGAAGAACAGCTCCGATTCCTTGATGAAGGCATCGCCCAGCGTGCGATCGAAGTACGGATAAGCGACCGCGTCGGGCAAGACGCCGTCGACGTCGCCGAGACGCAGCCACTGCCGGGCAAACCGCTTTGAGAGCGACTCGGACCGTGGATCCGCAAGCAGCCGTGCGACTTGTTTTTCGTACACACCCGGCGCGCTCAGGCGGCCCTGGGCGCCCAGTTTCGACAGCTCGGCATCGGGCGCCGCGCCCCACAGGAAATACGACAGGCGCGAGGCGAGCTCCGAATCGCCAAGGCGGTACGACTTCCACCCCAGCGCGGCTGCCGCGCCGGGGGCCCCGGATGAGCCGGCCCGAAGCGTCGCCGGCGTACTCTCGAGGCGGAACAGGAACTGCGGGCTGGCGAGCATCGCTTCGATGGCGCCGCCGATCGCGTATTCGAAGTCGCCTTCCTTGCGGCCGTCGGTATAGAACTTCATCAAGCTCGTGAAATCGCGCTCGCTCACCGAGCCGCGGAACGCCTGCGTCGCGAGCTGCCGCAGGATCTTGCCCGCGCACGCCGCCTCGTCGGCCGCCGACGTCGGGCGGCAGGTGAAGATCTTCCTGCGGCTCGCGGTTTCTGAAATGCCGGTCACGTTGTAGGGGCCGACGATGCTGAAGTCCTTGACGTGCGGGAGCGTGGTGATGCCGACGGCGACGCCGATCTGCGTATCGGCCAGCGTGTGATCGATCGGCGCGATCAAATCGTTGACCGGGCCTTCGAAGCGCTGGATGAACGCCGCGGTCACCCGGTGCACGCCGGCCGTGATGTGCACCGCCGGCGCCTTGAGCGACAGCCCCGTGGTGGTCTCGGCCATGCGCGGGTTGATGTCGAGAATCGCCTTGCGCTCGCCGTCGACCGAAATTTCCACCTGTTCGCCCGCGTTGGGCCCCCCGAACAACACGCCGCACGCGTTGGAGTGAAGTTCGACCTTGAAAACGTAGTCGCCGTCGGCCGGGAAGGTGTGCGGCACCGACAGGCCGCCGCGCGTGCCGAACGGCGCACCCTCGACGCGCGACAACTGCGAGGCGGTCTTGGGCACGCGGTAATTCGTTTCGGTGGCCGCCGCCGCCGGATCGCCAATCGCCAGCGTGGTGACGCGGGCCGCCGCGCGCAGGTAGCTTTCCATCAACGTCGCGGAAAACGCCTGCGAGTCGGCGACGTTGTCGAAGCCGGCGCTGATGGTGTCGGCCGGCAGCAACGCCGCCACGTCGACGTCGATGCCCAACAGGTCTTTCACGGCGCGGCCGTAGTCGGCGCGATTGAGCCGTTGAAACGGCCGCGAGCCGGGATTGGGATGGAGCGCCGCCTCGCGATCGATCCGGTTCTCGAGCGCCGCGATCAGGCTTTCAATCTGCGCGGGCTCCGGCCGGCGCGCACCCGGAGGCGGCATCATCTGCGCGCGCAGCTTGCGGATCATCTTCTCGGTGGTGGCGACGTTGTCGGCGACTTTCGAGGCATCGAACGACGCGAGCGATAGCTGACCGGCCTTGGCGCGGTCGTTGTGACAGCCGGTGCAGTACTGCTTCACCAGCGCGGTCTCGGCGGCGCCGGCGATGGACCCTTCGACTCGCGCTTGCGCGCCTGCGCCGCGCGAGCGCTCGCTCAGGGCAGGCACGGCGGCATGGGCCACTGCAGGCGCGATCGGTTTGGTTTGAGTTGGCGTTGGCTGTTGTCCTTCGACTCGCGGCTGCGCGCCTTCAGCGCGCAACCGATCGCTCAGGACGGGCGCCGGAAATATTTGGGCGCCCGCGACCAACGCCGCGAACAGGAGTCGCTTCATCCGGGTCCGGTCCTCACAAAAAACGCCCCGCTATGGCGTGGTTTTCTGGGCTCAGTATAGCCGACTAAGTGCTGTGGTTGCAGAGACATCCAAAGACACTGACACTGCCGGGACGGCTATCGCTTCAGTAACACGTACAGGCCCGGCAGGTACGCCATGGTCCAGGCCATGAAGTGCTTGAAAGCCGGGAATGACGGGGGCGGCCAGCCTTTGTACAGCTGGAGCAGGACAACAGCGAAGCCCAGGCCCGCAACGATTGAAGTAACGAGGCCGCGGCCGATGGCGCGGGCTGGATTGAGTTGGCCGTCGAGATGCGTTTGCAACGCGGCGAGCAGGACCCACAGCAGGACCCACGAGACCAGCATCATGTAGTAGCCGCCGATCGGCGCGAGCGCGTAAAACGACAGCGCCGCCACCATGCCGCTCACGAGGCCGCCAATGGCGCCGATGCCCAACTTGCCGCGCCGCCAGCCGAGATACGCGCCGAGCGCGGCGAACAGCAAGGCGCCGTGAATCATCCCCGACGACACCTGGTGCTGCGGAATGTTGCGGAACCAGACGTAGTCGGCGACGGTGCTGAGCACCGCCAGCAACAGTGAGCCGACGATCGCGGGGGTGAGGACGCTCATCGCGTGGATCCGATCAGCGTCCGGCGGCGGCGCGGCCGATCTTGATCGCCTCGTCGGCGGCGGGCCCGTTCATCAGCAGCGCGAGGAACCCTTCTTTGACGCGCTTCTCGACATCCTGCACGTTCGCCGTGAGCATGTTCGCCAGCCTGGCGCGCGTGGTCTCGACGAGCACTTGCTGCGTGCCCGCTTCCGCTCCCGCGCGATCGCCGCCGAGCGCCTGCGCGAGGCTGCCGATGCCGCAGGCGAGCACGCTCAAGCCCTTGAGATCGGCAATCTCCTTGCGCTGCTCGATCGCTTTCGGATCCTCGAGCATCAGCATCGCGATCTTGTCGCCTGTGGGATTCGACGGCGACCAGATGTTCGCCTTGGCATCCCTGAAAAAGCTCAGCGCCACCTTGGCTTCATCGAGGTTGCGAATGTGCGGGATGGTGACGCCGTCAGCGCCGGCGTCGAAGATCGCCTTGACCCGCGCCTTGGCCGCAGCTTCGCCGTCTTTGCTGATCGGTGGAATGCGCACGATCAGCGTCTTGCGGCTGACGGCTTTCGAGCTGTGAAGGCCCTTTGACATCGCCGTCACCGCGGCGGGATCGTACGCGCCTTCGAGATTGAGGAAGACGTAGTCGTAAAGCGGGTTCATCGCCAGCTTCTCGCCGCCGCCCACGGTGTAAAGAGGTGGCGGCATCGGCGGCCGCTCGCCCGCGGCTCCCCTACCAGCCCCACCACCTCCGCGAGGACCGAGGCCGGGGGGCTGCACCGGCACGTTTTCATT
>JANOZI010000533.1:0-16009 GCA_031429375.1 Acidobacteriota bacterium
CTCAGTTCCTGGTCGAGGTCGCGTGACGGGTTCACCATCACGCCCGTATGAAACGACGTCGGATCGCCGATCGATTGGCCGCCGATGTCCAATCCATGATTTAGACGAGTAATTACGTTCGTTAGTCCGATCGAGTCCACATCAAACACAGCTGTGGCGTCGGGGATATCGCCGAGGCTTCGGACATCGCCCGTAACGCCGAGCAGGTTGCGCAGGCCCATGGCGTGCGCGCCCAGAAGATCAGACTGAATGCCGAGCAGGTTCCGGTCTCGACATGAATACTGCAGGAGCACTTCAACCGATGCATGCTGCTGCACGAGGACCGCCAGCGATAGTGCGCTCATTCGCGCGCCCGATCGCGGGCCGTCAGGGATGGTTATTATTTCGACGCCGCGCGCCGCTAAACGTTTCGCATCCACCAGCGCCGTGGTCGAGCTGTGGCCGCGCGGCGGCACCAGCTCGATCGCACGAATGAAGTGGCCGTTCACCAGCTTGCGCGCCATGGCTGACTTGGTTTCGCGCGGCGGCGCCGGACGAGCATTGGGCCGGCTCGCCACGATGGGTGGCGTTTCCACAGTGCCAGGGGAACGTGCCAGCCCTGGCGCCATGGATCGCACGGCCAGGCTGATCTGGCGAATGTGCTCCGGGGTCGTGCCGCAGCATCCACCGACGAGGCGGACGCCTGACGCGATAAAGCGCCGGGCATACGACGCCATGTATTCGGGCGAGCACAAATACAGGTTGCGGCCTTCGATGTCGCGCGGTTTGCCGGCGTTGGGTTGCGCCGACAGCCACGCGTCGGTCACCTCGCTGATGCGATCGATCGTCTCGAGCATCGGCGCCGGGCCGACGCTGCAGTTGACGCCGACGATATCGGCGCCGCGCGCGACGAGCGCCGGCGCGAACTGTTCGGGCGGCGCGCCGTCGAGGCTGGCGCCGTCTTCTTCGGTGGTCATCTGGGCGACGATCGGCAGGTCGCAAATCGATCGCACGGCGGCAATCGCCGCGCCGATCTCGTTCAGGTCGCGAAACGTTTCGAGCACGAACAGATCGACCTTGCCGTCGAGCAGGGCCTGCGCCTGTTCGCGAAACATCGCTTCCGCTTCGTCGACGCCGGTCTTGCCCCACGGCTCGATGCGCACGCCGAGCGGACCGATCGCGCCGGCCACGTAGCCGGGATGGCCCGACTGGTCGATCGCCTGCCGCGCCAGCGTCGCGCCGGCCAGGTTGATGTCGCGCACCTGGTCGCCGAGGCCGAACGCGCGCAGCTTCATGCGGTTGGCGCCGAAGGTGTTCGACTCGATCACGTCGGCGCCGGCCCGCACGTATTGCTGGTGGACGTCGACGACCAGCGCGGGCTGCGTCAGGTTCAGCGACTCGAAGCACCGGTTGATGAACACGCCCTTGCCGTACAGCATCGTGCCCATGGCTCCGTCGCACACGAGCACACGTTCATCTAACGCAGTCAGAAACGGCTTCACTGTTTGGGATGATTGGGGCCAGGCCCCAGCACACTATCGCGCCGGCATGGGCGCTTTTTCATTCGCCGCGGCGGGGACCAGCAACTCCGTCTTGTCCCACACGAAATCGTCCTTGCTGTAAACCGCCAGCTCGTAATCCTTGCCCATGAAGATCGCCGACACCGGGCACGCCTCTTCGCAGTAGCCGCAGAAAATGCAGCGCGTCTTGTGGATCTGGTACGTCGACGCGTAGCGCGGGCCGGCCATCACGGTGCCGTCGTTCTCCGCCGCTTCCAGGTAGATCGCATCGGCCGGGCACGCCACGGCGCACAGGCCGCACGCCACGCATTTTTCGAGGCCGTTCTCGTCGCGCATCAACACCTGCTTGCCGCGGTAGCGCGGAAACATCGGCATTTTGTGGTCAGGATAGTTCACCGTGATCGGACGGCGGAACAGGTGCCTGAACGTGAGCGCAAAGCCTTTGACGAGCGGTCCGATCATAGAAGGAAATGATACCATTTCGTCCACCGTCGCTCGCAAGATTAGGCGCGAGCGACGGTGGACGCCGCGCCGTAGCGGCCTGCGGCCGCGAAGGCGGGCAGCCGGACGACTGTGCAAGAACCTAAATTTCTCTCTGCCGGTCAGTTTCTGCTGACCACGCTGGTCGTCAAGCTTGCCGCCATGGCGGCGCTGGCGACGATGCTCGCGCGCTACCGCCGCTTCCGCCACATCCTGATCTTCGAGCAACGCAACTGGCCCGACCGTCTGGTCTTCGCGCTGGGCCTTGCCGTGCCGCTGACCGCAGGGGTGGCCTCGCGCGTGCTGCTCAACTACGACGCCGCCGACCTGATGCTCGAGGGCGCCTTCATCGCAGGCCTGATCGCCGGGCCCTATACCGGCGCGCTCGTCGGGTTGGCGATGGCCCTCCCCGCGCTCGCCGCGGGCGAGTTCGGCGCACCGTTCTTCGCGGTCGGCTGCGGCTTTGCCGGCGGCGGCTTGCGCGAGGCCTGCCCCAAGGAAGAGATCTGGGATTTCTCGCCGTTCGTCGTGCTCAGCCTGCCCCGCTACGTCTGGCGCATGCTGCGCGACGTTCACGTCAACTGGCAGGTCGTCCTGCTGCTGGCCATCATCGGGCTCGAGGTGATCCGCCAGACCGTGGGCGCGCGCTTCGGCCACGAGCGGCTGTTTCACCTCGCCGGCACCCCGTGGTGGATTACGGTGCTCGTCTACCTCGCCACGATCGTCACCGTCTCGACCCCGATCAAGATCTGGAACAACGCGCGCATCGAGCATCGCCTGCAGGAGCAGGAGAAGCTGCTGATGGCGGCCAAGATGGAGGCGCTCAAGAGCCAGATCAATCCGCACTTCCTGTTCAACACGCTGACGTCGGTGTCGTCGTTGATCCGATCGCAACCAGAGACCGCACGTACCGTGATTCAGAAGCTGTCGGGGCTGCTGCGGAAATTGATGCGGAACCAGGAGCAGTTCGTCACGCTGCAGGAAGAGCTCGAGGCCGTCGACGAGTACCTCGACATCGAAGTGATTCGCTTCGGCTCCCGCCTGACCGTGAAGAAAGACATCGCGCCCGACACGCTCAACGTCATCGTGCCCAGCCTGTTGCTGCAGCCGCTGGTGGAAAACTGCATCAAGCACGGCTTCGCGCGCAAGGTCGGCCCCGGCACCATCACGCTGCGCAGCCGGCGCGAGCGCGGCGCCGCGATCATCGAAGTGGAAGACGACGGGCTGGGCATCTCGCTGGAGCGGCTGCAGATCGCGTTGTCGAGCGGCATCGGTTTGAGCAACGTCAACGAGCGGTTGCGCGTGCTGTACGGCACGACGGGCCGGCTCGATCTCACCGGCTCCCCCGGCAAGGGCGTCTGCGCCCGCGTCGAGATCCCACTCGCCGTGGCGAGCGAGCGCATCACCGCATGACGACTTCAGGCCCGGGTCCCCACGCCCTCAAGCCCTCTGGCGCTGCCACCTCCGCCAGGGCTGCGGTGGACAAGCCAGCCCTCAAGCCCGCGTTAAAGGCCGTCGTCGCCGACGATGAGCAGCTGGCGCGGGACGAGTTGTGCTTCCTGCTGGGACAACTCGACGGCGTCGAGGTCGTCGGACAAGCGGCCAACGGCCTCGAAGCGATCGACGAAATCGCGCGGCTCGCGCCCGACGTCGCCTTCCTCGACGTGCAAATGCCTGGGCTGACCGGCTTCGAAGTCGCGCAACGGCTGCTCGAACAGGGAACCGGGCCGGGTGTGATCTTCGTCACAGCCTTTGATCAGCGGGCGATCGAGGCGTTCGAGGTCAACGCCGTCGATTACGTGCTGAAGCCGGTAGACGCGCGGCGGCTGGAGCTGGCGGTGTCGCGCGCGCGCAAGCGGCGGGGCGAAACCGAGCCACTAGCGGGCCAATTAGACCGTTTGGTCCAGTTGATGGCCGGCCAGAAAGACCGCCGGGAACAGGTCGCCGTCAAAGTAAATGACCGGTTTGTGCTGGTTCAGGCGGACGACATCATCCACGCCTCGGTGGCCGAAGATTCGATTACTATTGTGACGGGTCAGGTCTCGGGCACGTCGAACGACCGGACTCTCGACGAATTGCAGGCTCGGCTGGACCCGGCCGTCTTCTGGCGGGTTCACCGGTCGCACCTCGTCAACATTAACAAGGTGAAGGAGATCGTTCCTTGGTTCAGCCGGAACTACATCCTGAGGATGACCGACGCGAAGGCGACGGAGATCCCGGTCAGTCGATCGCAGACGCGCCGTCTTCGGGATTACCTGAAGCTGTAGCTTGGGGATCACCTGAAGCTGAGGCTTCGGCATTCCCTGGAGCTGACGCTTCGGGATTTGCTGAAGCGGTACCTTCGGAATTACCTGAAGCGGTGGTGTTTGCCGACCCCGGCGACGAAACCGCGCCGCTGCTGCCCGAGGTCAGGGCGGGCGACGCGCTCGACCGCTTTGGCAACCCGGCGCCACTACCGCTGCAGATGTCGACGGACGACTCGGCCGCGTTCATGCGCCGCATGGAAGTGTGGCGCGACGAGTTCTTCGCGTGGGTCCGCACCCTCGCCTCGGCCGCCGTCTACGCGACCCTGATCGTCACGTTCGGGTTCCAGGTCGCGCGGGTCGAGGGCCAGAGCATGGCGCCGACGCTGGCCGACCAGGACCGGCTGATCGTCAACAAGCTGCGCTATCGCCTCGCCGCGCCGCAGCGCGGCGACATCGTGATGCTCTACTACCCGCTCAACCCCGACAAGTCGTTCGTCAAGCGCGTGATCGCCGAAGAAGGCGACACCGTGCGCGTCGTCGACGGCCGCGTCTACGTCAACGACGTGCCGGTGCGCGACGACTTCGTGCCGGCCGAGTACCGCAGCCACGACGACTGGGGGCCGCAGGTGATTCCCGAGGGTTACTACTTCGTGATGGGCGACCACCGCAACAACAGCTCCGACAGCCGTCACTGGGGCTTCGTGCCCAAGAAGTACATCATCGGGAAAGTTCAAATCCGCTGGTGGCCGGTACCCCACGCCAGGGTCTTCTAACGAAAGTGAGAAGTCAGAAGTGAAGAGTCAGAACGACTTCTCACTCTCACTTCTCACTTCCGACTTCTAACTTTCAACTTTCAACTTCAAGTGTTGTGAGCGATCGCACCAGCCAGGTCCAGCAGGTTCTCTGGCGTGTCTTTCTCCTCAACCTGATCGTCGCGGCCGCCAAGATCGCCACCGGCATGGCCACCGGCGCCGTCAGCGTCCTGTCGGACGGCTTCCATTCGCTCACCGACACCGCCTCGAACATCGTCGCGCTGTTCGGCGTGCGAATGGGCGGCGCCCCGCCGGACGAGAATCACCCGTACGGCCACCGCAAGTTCGAGACGATGGCGTCGTTGGGCATCCTGATCTTCCTGCTGCTGGTGTTGCGCGAGATCCTGTCGGCGGCGTGGGAGCGCTTTCAGCTGGGCGGCACACCCTCGATCAACGTGATGACCTTCGTCGTGATGGGCGGCACGTTCGTCATCAACCTGTTCGTCGTGGCGTACGAGCGCCGCGCCGCGCGGCGGCTGAAGAGCGAGGTGCTGCTGGCCGACGCGCACCACACCACGAGCGACCTGCTGACGTCGGTCACCGTGATCATCGCGCTCGTCGGCGTCAACCTCGGCTACGCGTGGCTCGACCCGGCCGCCGCCGTCGTCGTGGCGGTGTTCATCGGCTATGGTTGCTGGGAGATCTTCAAGTCGACCTCAGGGATCCTCGCGGACCACATCGCGATGCCTGAAGACGCCATCCGGCAGGTCGTGACGAGCGTGCCCGATGTGCTCGGGTGTCACCACATCCGCAGCCGCGGCACGGCAGATTTCGTGTTCCTCGATCTGCACATCTGGATGGATCCGCAGATGCCGCTCGACAAGGCCCACGCGCTGTCGCACGTCGTGAAGGACCGGTTGATGACGAGCTTTCCGCAGATCAAGGACGCCATCATTCACATCGAACCCCCACCGAAGAGTTAAGAGTGCAGAGTTAAGAGTGCAGAGTTAAGAGCGCCGAGCAGTTCTGAACTCTGAACTCTGAACTCTGAACTCGTCAGTACCCCAGCTCCGGATGCACTCGGAACCGGAGCTCTTCCCCACGCTCCCATCGCTCCAGGTTTTCTGCAAAGAGCTGGACGGCGTCGGCCCAATGGCCGGCGCGAAAGCCGGAGGTGTGGGGCGACAAGATGACATTCGGACAGCTCCAGAGCGGATGGTCCGACGGCAGCGGCTCTTGCGGAAAGACGTCGAGCGAGGCGCCGCCGAGGTGACCCGAGTGCAGCGCGGCGATCAACGCGTCGGTGTCGATGATCTTCGCGCGGCCGACGTTCACGACCAGCGCGCCCCGAGGGAGTTGCCGAAACTCGCGGGCGCCGAGCATGCCGGAGGTGTAGGGCGTCAGCGGCGCCGCCACCACCAACACGTGGCACTGCCCGAGCATCTCGCCCAGGTGTTCCGGACCGAACGTGTCGTCGACGTGGTTGATTTCATCGTGCGCGATCCGCCGCCGCACCGCGACCACGCGCATCCCGAACGCTGTCGCGCGCGCGGCGATTTCGACCCCAATGGTGCCGACGCCGATCAGGCCGAGGGTCCGCCCGCGCAGCAGCCATGGCAGGTGCAGGCCGACGAACTCGTTCTGCGCCCAGTGCGCGTGGCGCTGATGCTCGAGCACCGCCGGCAGTTGCTTGGCGAACGCCAGGACGACGGCCATGACATGCTCGGCGATGGGCACCGCCTGCACGCCGCGGGTATTGCTGACGACGATGCCGCGCGCGAACAGGTCCTGCAGGCAGAGCGTCTCAACCGCGACTGCCGAGGTGTGCACCCAGCGCAATTTCGGCGCGCGATCGAGCTCGGACGTGGTGAGGATCCACGTGTAGGCGGCATCGCAATCAGCCAGCCCTTGCGCCCGGTCGGCCTCGGTCGTGGCCTGGATGAATTCGATGTGTGGGAAGCGAGCGCGGAGTGTGGTGACACCGTCCGCCGGGATCTGCCATTGGTTCACTTGCTGCTGGATGGAGATTAGAACTTTCATCAGTTCAGAGTTCAGAGTTCAGAGTTCAGAACCAAAGAACTGATTGTCGCGCTCGTCGGTTTTACTCTGCACTCTGCACTCTTAACTCTTAACTCTTAACTCTTAACTCTGACGTAGTGTCCACTTCGTCCACCACGTTTTTCGACCAGGTGGACGTCGCTGATTTCCATCGCTTTGTCGACCGCTTTCACCATGTCGTACAGCGTGAGTGCCGCGACGGCAACGGCGGTCAGCGCTTCCATTTCGACGCCGGTCTGGCCGGAGGTGCGGACGCGCGATTCGATGGTGTAGCCGGTTCGCGTGGCGGTCAGGTCCACCGCCACGTGCGTCAGCGACAGCGGGTGGCACAGTGGAATCAGCTCGCTCGTTTTCTTGGCGGCCATGATGCCGGCCAGGCGCGCCGCCTGGAGCGGGTCGCCTTTCTTCACCGCGCCGGATCGGATCATCTTCCGGGCGGCGGCCGACATCGCGATCGAGCCGCGCGCCACGGCCTCGCGCGCGGTCACGGCCTTGTCGCCAACGTCGACCATGCGAATGCGCCCGCGCGCATCAACGTGAGTCAGGGCACTCTTGGCACCCGCACTCTTGGCACTCTTGGCACCCTTGGCACCCTTGGCACTTTGGCCCTTAGCTACCATCGTCGATTCCTTGCGCGAGGTAGAACGAGAGGCTCTCCAGCGACACCGTGAGATCGACGCTCTTGACCTTGACGCCCTGTGGTACCTTCAGCGCTCCAGGAGAAAAATTCAGCACCGCCTTGATGCCGGCGGCGACGACCTGCTCGAGCACATGCTGCGCCGATTCGGCGGGCACGGCGATCACGGCGATGTCGATGTGCTCCTTGCGGACGACTTTCTTCAGCTCGCGTAAGTCGTGGATCGGCACGCCGCTCCGCGATTCGTCCCCGATCTTTGCATCCGCGACGTCGAACATCGCGGCAATTTCAAAGCCCTCGCGCTTGAAGCCCGGGTAGTCGGCCAGCGCGAGGCCGAGGTTGCCGGCGCCCATCACCGCGACGCGCAGCTTGCGGTCGAGCCCGAGGATTTGCCGCAGGTTGCGCTTGAGGTCCTTGACGTAGTAGCCGACGCCGCGGACGCCGAACTCGCCGAAGTAGGCAAGATCCTTGCGAATCTGGGCGGCGTTCAGGTGGAACTGATCGGCCAGCGCCTGCGAAGAGATTGTCTCGACCCCCGCCGACTCGAGCTGGGTCAGGCAGCGCAGGTAGACCGAGAGGCGGTTGGTTGTCAGCTCGGAAACCGGCTCGGTGGCCAGTCTCCGCTTGTTCGGTGAATTCACAAGCTCAATTTTCAGAATACCGCAAATTCCGACGACGCGCGACCTGTCCGCCGTAGCGCCGCAGGCGCGAAGGCGGAAGCGGCGAGTCCCACGAGCGGCAGAGCCGCCGAGTCCCACGAGCCGCGCGAAAGCGCGGCGAGTCCCTGCTATCATCCCGCTTCATGGCCGATACCCCCAAAGTCTTCCAGCCCTACGTTCCCGCGACGCAATCGGTCGCCGAGTTCACCGCCAAGGCGATCGTCCTCGGCGTGCTCTTTGGCCTCTTGTTCGGCGCGTCGACGGTCTATCTCGGATTGCGCGCGGGCCTCACGGTGAGCGCGTCGATTCCAATCGCCGTGCTGGCGATCTCGGTCTTGAAGAAGCTGGGTGGCTCGACCATTCTCGAAAACAACATCGTGCAGACGATCGGGTCGGCCGGCGAGTCGGTGGCCGGCGGCGTAGTGTTCACGATTCCCGCGCTGATCTTCCTCGTGCCCGACGGCCCGAAGTTCTTCAACTACACGCAGATTACGATGCTGGCGTTTGCCGGCGGCATTCTCGGCGTGCTGATGATGGTGCCGCTGCGCCGCGCCCTCATCGTCAAGGAACATGGCATTCTGCCCTACCCTGAAGGCACGGCGTGCGCGGAGGTGCTCGTGGCCGGCGAGCGCGGCGGCCAGCTGGCGGTGCTGGTGTTCAGCGGCCTGGGCTTCGGCGCGCTGTGGAAGTCGCTGTCGTGGACCTTCAACATCTTCAGGCAGGAGGTCGGGCATTCCCTGGCGCGGACCAGCTCGTTTCCCAACGCCACGCTCAACGTCGATATTTCACCGGAGTACCTGGGCGTCGGCTACGTGATCGGACCGCGGATCGCAGGAACGATGGTCGCCGGCGGCGTGTTGTCGTGGCTGGTCCTGCTGCCGCTGCTGTCGTTGCTGGGCGCGGCCATCACCACCCCGTTTCCGCCGATTCACCCCAACTTCGCCAACAACCCGGCGACCGGGCAGCCGTTCCTGATTTCAGAGATGAGTCCGGGCCAGATCTGGAGCGCGTACATCCGCTACATCGGCGCCGGCGCGGTGCTCGCAGCGGGATTGATCACCCTCGCGCGCACCCTGCCGACCATCATCGGGTCGGCCCGTGAAGGCCTCAAGGGCTTTGGCGCCGCGGCCGGCGGCGCGCCGCTGCGCACCGATCGCGACATGCCGATGACCGTCGTGCTCGGCGGTTCCTTGCTGCTGGCGATCTTCCTCGCGGTCACGCCGGGCCTGCCGACGCAAGGCAACGTGCTGGTCTCGATCCTGATCGTGCTGTTCGGATTCTTCTTCGCCACTGTCTCGTCGCGCATCACCGGGCTGATCGGCTCGTCGTCCAACCCGATTTCAGGCATGACGATCGCGACGCTGATCATCACGTGCGTGATCTTCGTGGCGCTCGGCTGGACCGGCGACGTCTACGGGCCGGTCGCGTTGTCGGTTGGCGCCATCGTCTGCATCGCCGCGGCGAATGCCGGCAACACCTCGCAGGACCTCAAGACCGGCTACATCGTCGGCGCCACCCCGATCTACCAGCAGATGGGCCTGGCGATCGGCGTCGTGACCTCGGCGTTCATCATCGGCATGACGGTGCTCTACATGCACAGCGTGTTCGGCATCGGGTCGGCGGATGTGCCGGCGCCTCAGGCGACGTTGATGGCCACGTTGATCAAGGGCCTGCTGTCGCAGAACCTGCCGTGGGGACTCGTGCTGGTCGGCGTGTTCGTGGCGGTAACGCTGGAGTTGTGCGGCATCCACTCGTTGTCGTTTGCCGTCGGCGCCTATTTACCGATTGCGACGACCGCGCCGATCTTCGCCGGTGGCCTCGTGCGCTGGTGGGTCGAGCGCAAGACCGGCGAGACCAGCGAGTCGGATCTGAGCTCGGGCACGCTGTTCAGCTCGGGACTGATCGCGGGCGGGTCGCTGGCCGGCATTCTCTACGCGATCCTCGTCGGCGCCGATTGGCTGCGCCCGTTCCAGGTGGTGGGCGAGATGATTCCCGCGCTGCACGGCGAAGACACGATGGCCCATGTCGCCGGCGGCATCCTGTTCTTTGTCCTGGCCGTGATCCTCGCGCGCTTCGCGCAACGGAAGGTCTAGGACAGTTAATAGTTGCCAGTTGCCAGTTAGCAAGGAAGGCCGGCCCGAATGCGGGACCGGCCGAAGAGACCACGCTGAAGTAGCATGGAAGTCACATGCGAACCCTCGCCGCCGCGCTCGCCTTCGGGGCCGCCGGACTGTGCGTCACGGTTATGGCACAGCCGGCGGTGCGTCGCGCCACCACGGTGGCCGCGCTCAAGAACTATCCGAGCTTCTACAACCAGCAGACCGTGATGGTGGTCGGCGAGGTCCGCGGCCAGGGCGAGCGCCGATCGATCGGCAGCGACGAGGCGAGCATCCGGCTGATCGCGCGCGACTATCCTGAGGGCCGCATCGAAGCCAGGGGCCAGCTGCTCGACATTGGCCGTATCTCGCAAGACGATCCGCGGCTGATTCCATTCAACCTGCTCGATCAAGTTCGTAGCGCGTATCCGGATCGCTGGCCGCGGCCCGGAGAAGAGCTGATGTTGATCCTCTCCAGCACCACCCCGCCGCCGGCCGCGAGCGACATCACCACGCCGCCGCTGCGGACGCTGGCGCTCGAGCCCGAGAGATTTGCCGGCCGCCCCGTCACGATCCTCGGACAGTTCCGCGGCCGCAACCTGTTCGGCGATCTGCCCGAAGCGCCGCTCAACAACAAATGGCAGTTCGTGCTGCGATCGGCCGACGCCGCGGTGTGGGTGATGGGCCTGCAGCCGAAGGGCAAGGCGTTCAACTTCGATCCGAACAAGCGCATCGACAGCGGCCGCTGGGTCAAGGTGGCGGGTACGGTTCGCACCGGCAAGGGCCTGACGTGGCTCGAAGGGACCTCGATCGATCTGGCACAGGCGCCGGCTGAAACCGCGACCGAAGTGACGATCGACGCGCCACCCCCGCCCCCGGTCGAAGTGCTGTTTGCCGCGCCAGGCGAAGGGGAAGCGGACGTGCGGCTGGACGGGCGCATCCGCCTCCAGTTGTCGCGCGATCTCAATCCGGCCACGCTGAAAGATCGCATTCGAATCTCGTATTCGCCGACCGAATCGCGCGATCGCGGCGAAGCGCAGGCGCCGGCCGTGGCGTTTGTGACCAACTACACGAGAGAAAACCGCGCGCTCGAGATCCGCCCATCGCAGCCGTGGGAACGCTTTCGGACCGTGAAGGTCGAATTTCTCGAGGGGATCAAGGGCACCGATGGCGGCGCGATGGCGCCCTTCACGCTGACGTTTACGACGGGCGGCTCCTAGGGCACGATGCGGAAGCCGTAGGCGACGACCTCGCTCTTGCCACCCTTGGTCAGCGTCGCCTCGAACACGTAATCGCCTTCCGCCAGCGGCGCCAGCACGATGTCGGCGACGCCGAATGTGACATTCGTCGACGCATCAACGCGAGTGCTGTACGTCGCCACCAGCGGCATCGGCTGTCCGGCTCTCGTCAGCAGGCGTGCCGTTCCCACATAGTCCGCCGCGGCGAGCGGCACTTCGACCCGCAAACGTTCCGTACGTCGAAACCGGGGATCCGCGGTCGCGATATACGCGAGGCCGGTGCTTGGACCGCGGCGCAACGCGAGCAGGCCGGTGCCGACCTCGACCGCTTCCGGCGGCACGATGGCCGCCGTCGACGCCTGGACGGGAATGCGTCCCGCTTTCGGCGTGACCTCGGCGCGAATGATGTAGCGCCCTGGTGGGAAGGGATTGCCGCGTGCGGCGATCACGACGCTGCGCGCTCCTGGATCAATCGCCGAGGTCACGGTCTGCGACGCGGGACCGGAGCCCTTTTCGGGATCGATCGTGACCCGAACGGTTCCGCCCGAGGCCCACTCGGGCAGCTTGAGCGTCACCGGATCGAGCTCGACGACGGCGCGAATGGAGTCGCGCGCGCCCGCGGCCTGAACGCGAACCGGCAGGTTGCCGCGGCCGGGCGTGATCATTTCGAGCGCGCGCGTCACCACCGGAGACAGTGCCGCCGGCCCTCCCGGCGCTCCGGGCGGCGCGACGCCGGCCGCGCGGGCTTCGGCTTCGGTTGGCGCCAGGTAACCGGGCCGGGCGCGGACCTCGACACCCTCGCGCTTCACGCGCACGGTAATGCGGCGGAAGCGGCCATCGAGCTTGGGGTTGGTCGAGTAGTAGTTCATCAGGTAGTACGAGCCGAGGTCGGTCATGATGCGCGCCGTGGCGCCGCGCACGTCGTTGGTGTTGAGCACCACCGCGCCATCGGTCTGCTGCGCCAGTTCGCGGACGCCGTCTTGTCGCGCACTCAGGCGCGCGCGATCCTGCTCCGGTGTGGCCGGGCGCGCCGGTCCGATCTGATCGTCGAACACGGCGAGCCCGCGCGGATCGATGATGTAGAAGCTGACATTGGCGCGATTGGCGCGCTGCGCGATCTGGCGCAGCTCGTATTCGTGATCGACAAACGAGAGCATGACCCGCTCGCGATCGCACGACTCGCGGCCGCTGGTGTTTTGACGCGGGTCGTCGCCCGTGATGATCCGGCCGCCCGGCCCGACGCCGACCGGCGTGGCTCCCGGAACTCCTCCCCCCTCCAGGGCTCCCCCCAGCCGATCGTTGCGACGGAACAACACCCAGCCCTCGGTCAGCAGCACGACGAACTTGCGATCTTCGCGCAGCCCGCTCAGGTGGGTCACCAGGGCGTCGAGCGCCTGCAGTGTCTTTTGCTCCCGGCGCCGCTCGATCAGCTCCTTGGCCACGCCCATCACCCGCGGATTCCGCTGGTCGTCGGGGTAACAGATCTCCAGCTCACGCTCGCGCGGATCCGACGTGTTGAGCTTGTCGCGCTCGCCCCACGTCCAGTTGTCCTTGAGCATTCGCTCGATCGCCGATGCGCGGCGCGTCAGGTTCAGGCTCTGAGGCGACATCTCCGGCGTCATCACGCCGACCAGGTCGTCGGGACTGATCACCTTGTTCAGGATTTCCGAGACCGGCGCCTGCGCCCGCGCCGAGCCGCCGAGGCTGACGTGCCATTGATCGAGGAACAGCACGAACAGGCGCGAGTCGGGGTCGGACGCTGCATCGCGCTGCGCCACCGATCCCAACGGCTCGGGCCGCGTCGTCACGCCGCCGGCACCGCGCGCGCGCACGAGGCGGAAGCCCTCGATTTTTTGCGGGCGATCGTCTTCGAGTACTTCGAGGTCTTCGGCTCGCAGATCGGTGACGGGCACACCGTCCTTGGATACGTAGGCGTCGACGGCGACGAGGTTGGCCCCCGAGCGAAACCGCGGCAGGGGCTGCTCTTGCCTGTCCTGAGCGAGCGTAGGGCGCGCGGCGAGCGCGCTACGCGAGTCGAAGGGCTGCGCCACGGTAAGCGCCGAAAGTGCGACGGCGAAGAGCGTGATGCGCAGGGTCATGTCGGACCGATTACGGAATGACGCGGAAGCCGTATGCGGCGATCCCGGTCTTGCCGTCCTTGACGATCGAGAGCTCGAGGACGTATTCACCCTCTGCCAGGGGCGCAAGATTGATCTCGGCCACACCCAGCGCCTGCGCCTTCTCTTCGTCGACCCGTGTCGTGAAGGCTGCCACCAGCGGCATCGGCTGCCCCGTCCGCGTGAGCAGACGCGCCGTGCCGGTATGACCATCGCCGATCAACGGCACCTCGACGCGCAAGCGCTCGGTGCGGCGGAATCGCGGGTCGGCGGTGGGCACATAGGCCAGCCCGGTGCTCGGTCCCCGCCGCAGCGCGAGCGCACCCGTGCCCAAATCATCGGTATCCGCGGGAACCGTCGCGAACGTCGTCACCTGGATCGGCAGGCGGCCCGACTTGGGCGTGAGCTCCGCGCGCACCGAATACCGGCCCGGCGGCAGCGGCGCGTCGGTGCCGGCAATCGGAATGCTGCGCTGCCCCGGCTGAATCGCGGTGGTGATGGTTTGCGTGGCAGCCTTGGTGCCGCGCTCGGGATCGATGGTGAGGCGGAGCGTGCCGCCCGACATCCATTCCGGCAACTTCACCGTGGCCGCATCGAGCTCGACGACGGCGCGGATTGAAGAGCGGGCGCCGGACGCCTGGATGCGAACGGGGAGGTTGCCGCGGCCCGGTGTAATCGCATCGAGCGCCCGCGTGACGGTCGGTGGTGGCGGCGGCGGAAGCACGGCACTCGGACGCACTGGAGTGCCGCCCGCCGCGCGCGCTTCGGCTTCGGTGGGCGCGAGATAGCCTGGGCGCGCGCGAACGTCCACGTCCGGCCGTTTGACCTCCACGCGAATGCGCCGGAACTTGCCATCGAGCCGCGTATTCGACGAGTAATAGCTGAGCAAATAATACGACCCGACATCGGCGAAAATCCGCTTCATGGCGCCGGCAATGTCGTTGGTGCTGTTGAGCACGACGAGGCCGTCGGTCTGCGCCGCCATCATCCGCAGGTCCTCGTGGCGCCTGCGCAGCCACGCGGCATCCGCGGCCGGCGGCACACCAGCGGTGATGGGTTGATCGAACACGATCAGCCCGCGCGCATCGATCGGATAGAAGCTGACGTTGGCGCGATTGGCGCGCTGCAGCAGCGAGCGGAAGTCCAGCAAATGATCGACGGCGGCCAGCATGGCGCGCTGGCGCTCGCAGGCCTGATAGCTGGTGGTCTGCCCTTTGGTCGAGTCGGGCGCCCCGGGCCTGGCAACGGTGCCGGTGAGCGGGTCCACTCTGAGCGGTTCCTGGCCCGGCACCTGATCCTCGAGGGGGCGCGCCAGCCGGTCGTCACGCTGATAGAGCGCCCATCCCTCGGTGAACACCATCACGAACTTCCGCTCGGGCCGCAGGCCCTCGAGGTGCGTCACCAGGCCGTCGAGCGCGTCGAGCGTCTGCTGCTCCCGCAGCCTCGCTACCAGCGCGTCGGCGACATCCTTGTTGAGCGGATAGCACTCGTAAAACGCCTGCTCCTGCGGACTGAGCGAGGCGACTTGATCCTTGATCCCCCACGCCCACGTATCCGTGACGTAGCGCTCGATGTTGGTAGTGCGCCGGCTGTAGGTGATGCTCGACGGCGACATCTCGGGCGTCATCACGCCGACCATGTCGTCCTGGCCGATCACGGCATCGAGGGTCTGCACGATCGGCCTGTTGGCGTGGTACGAACCGGCGACGCCGACGTGAAAGCGATCGAAAAACAACGTGAAGAGCCGGGTGGCATCGGCGGCGTCCTGCCGCATGTCGCGCACGGTGGTCGGATTGATGCGCTCGGTCTGCGGTATCGGACCGCGCGCCTTGATCAGCTCGAGCTGCTCGATCGTCTGCAGCTTGTCGTCTTCGTAAACCTCGATGTCGTCGGGCCGCAGGTCGGTCAGCGCGACGCCGTCTTTGGCAACGTAGGCATCCACGCGCACCAGGTTCGCGCCGGCACGGAACCGCGGCCGCTCGGCACTCTGCCTGTCCTGCGCGACTCCCGGAGTGCCGGAGTCGAGGGGCTGGGCCGCGACGAAGGTAGACGCTCCCCAGGCTAACGCCAGCAGCGTCACGCGCAATCGCATGTGCTCACTTTACCTGCTTCCTGCCGGGGAGTCCTTTATCTTCTATTGTCTCGAAGCCCCGTTCCGTGGCTGTCCTTCCAGCGACTTGATGATCGAGGTCAATGCCCGGTTGACCGGGCAATCGATGCCGTAGCC
>JANOZI010000534.1:0-5596 GCA_031429375.1 Acidobacteriota bacterium
CCCTCGTGGCGCTGATCGGCGACATTCGCGCTGCGAAAGAGCGCGGCGCGATGGACCCGCAGCTGGCTACCTCACGCGGGCACCAGCGGCGTGCGCAGTTCCTGCTCGATTTCATCGAGGCCGAGAACTCGATGGGGTTCCATGCCGATCAGGAAGCGGTCCGCGTGCTGGCCCTCTCTCTGGACGAAAGCCGGCGGGGGCAGGCGGGCCTGCCCGGCTCCCTTGCCTCAGCGGGGGCCACGGCCAAGCCGGTGCCGAAAGCGCCCTGACGATCGGACGTTCAGCGTGTGCCCTTCACCTGATCCAGAGCCAGCCGCAGCCGCCGATCGGCTTCTTGCGCGACGGCCTGCAACGCGTCGTTCTTGACGATCTCGAACATCGCATCGGGTCGGGCAATCGACACGACGCTGCCGCCGCCGTCGTCTTCCCACACGCAGACGTTACACGGGAGGAGGAGCCCGATGCCAAGTTCCGCCTCAAGGGCCTGATGGGCGAGCTGAGGATTGCACGCGCCCAGAATGATGTATCGGCGGAAGTCCAGGTCGAGCTTCGTTTTCAGCGTGGCCGTCACGTCGATCTCAGTCAGGACGCCAAAGCCTTGCTGCTTCAGCGCATCGGTAATGCGCGCCCGTGCATCCTCAAATGACACGCCGGGTAGATGCGCGGTATAGCCGTAGGTCGGATCAGTCTGTGTCTCAGATCTCATGGTGAAGAGATGCAGGTTTCCGTGAACGGTGACACGTCTGTCGGTCGTCTCTGTCACCTTTTCGGTGCGCCCGAATCTCTTCGTAGTAGTAAGCGGCGCGTGGGACAGGTGCGACAAGATTAGAAGGTGGCAATCATGAAACAAATATTCGCGGTGGTTCTATTGACGAGCTTCGTCTCCGCATGCAGCAACAGCTCTCCGACATCGCCGTCAGGGCCGATGGCCTCGACGTCCATGACCGGAACATGGGCCGGCAGCGCCTCGGACTCGAGCATTTCGATGGGCGCGGGCAGCGTGATGGGTCAGGCCGGCATGGGTTCGATGACGTGGCCGCTCACGCAAAATGGCTCCACGGTGACGGGCTCGATGAGCTTCGCGGGCATGACGGGTCGGATGCCCGGCGCCTTCTCGGGCACGATCTCTGGTGACGAGATGACCTTCACAATGGACATGCCGATCAACAGCATGATGTCGTCCGGGTGTGTGGCGCGGGGCACGGGTACGGCGCGCGTCGACGGAACGAGGGCGACGATGACCGGCACCTACAACGGCTCGAATTCGTGCACCGGGGCGTTCACCAACGGCCAGATGACGATGACGCGCCGGTAAGTCCTGATGGATTCAGTGTCGCAGCAGCGCCCTGATCCGCGCCGCCGCGCGTGACCTCACCGCGCTGGGCAGCCGCGTCTCGGTGTCGGCGCGACAGGCCGCCAGCGTCTTGCGTAGACGTCCCGCCAGCGTCCCGCAGCCCGTGCACGCTTCGATGTGCCGCTCGACCGTCCGGCGGCGAGCGGGCGTCAGGTCGCCGTCGAGATATTGCGAGAGTTCCAGCAACAGCGCGCGGCACCGCGCGGACGGCCGGGTCGCGCGCTTCATCTCTCGCTCTCCAGCGCCGCCTGCAAAGCGATGCGGGCCCGGTGCAAGCGGGCCTTTACGTTGTCTTCCGAAATGCCCATCACGGCCGCCACCTCGCGTGTCGACAGCCCTTCCATCTCCCGCAGGAACACGATCGCGCGATACGGGGCAGGCAAGGCACGCAGGGCCTTCCGCAAGCGACGGCGCAGCCCGGCGTTGTCCGCAAGCTGTTCCGGGTTTCTGCCTGGATGCGGTAAGTCCATGCGGATCGGACCGTCGACGCCGGGAAGCGGGTCGTCAATCGACCGCAGCCGTGCGGGTTCGCCCACTTTCTTGCGCCGACCCATCAGGCAGGCGTTGCGCACCGTGCGATAGAGCCACGGCCGGAATGCCGCTGGCTCACTGATCCGCCCGACGTAGCGGTACGTCTTGAGCAGCGCCTCCTGCATCGCATCCTCCGCATCGTCGGCATGCCCGCACACCGACATGCTGAAACGCCAGGCCACTTCCTGCGCTCGCATCAGCAGCCGTTCCATCGACGCTTTGTCACCAGTGGCTGCCGCTCTGACGAGCGCGGAGTACTCGTCCGGATCCGGGTCCGGTGGTTGTTTTTGGGCCACAGGATTCAGCCGCCGGCTTTTGGTGACACGCGTGGCGCCCCGCCTCTTTGTCACCGTTCTCGTCTCCATGAATCTTGTCAGACAGATGATGATACGCCGCCCCGCGATTTACCTGCTTGTGGCCGCGCTGGGGCTGGCCGCACCGGCGGCCGCCCAAACGCCGCTCACCCTGACGGAGGCCATCAGCCGTGCCCGCGCGCGGAACCCCGACGCCGGAAGCGCCGCCGCCGCCGAGCGGGAGGCGGCCCAGCGCGTCACCCAGGCTCGGGCTGGCTACTGGCCCAAGGTGGATGTCGTCGAGTCGTGGCAGCGTGGCAATCAGCCTGTGTTTGTTTTCAGCTCACTGCTGGCCCAACGTCAGTTCACGTCCGCCGACTTCGCTCTCGGGGCGCTCAACCATCCGGACGCCCTCAATAACTTTCGTTCGGCGGTCACCATCGAGCAGTCGCTCTTCGACGGCGCCACCAAAGCGAATGTCGCCGCGGCCGTCATCGGCCACGACATGGCGACGGCGCGTCGTACGATGGTCGACCACGATCTGGCCGCGAGCGTTACCAGCGCCTTTGGCCGAGTCCTCGTCTCGGCTGCGGCTCAACAGTCTGCCGCCGCTGCCTCCGACACCGCGCTGGCGGACCGCGAGTTGGCCGGTCACCGGCGGGATGCGGGACTGGTCACCGATGCCGATGTCCTTCAGATCGAGGTGTACGTTTCTCGAACTCGGGAGCAGCAGATTCGGGCCGCGTCTGACGAACGCGTCGCCCGTGCCCAACTCAATCAGTTGATGGGTGCTCCGCTCGGCGAGCCCTTTGTTCTCGACCGGTCTCCCACGGCAGCGGCGATCGATGCCACGGAGATTGGGTCGCTGGAGGCCGAAGCGCTGAAGAATCGGCCCGACGTGACGCTGGCCACGCTGCAGGAACGATTTGCCGGGGTCACACAGACTGCAGCGCGCGCCGCATTTCTTCCGCAAGTGGCGGCGCAGGGTGGCTGGGAACTGAACGGCGGTGCCTGGAACACTCGCGCGTCGAGCTGGGCCGTGGGGGCCGTGGCGCGCATCAACGTGTTTCGTGGATTCGCGGACAAGGCGCGGCTGGCCGAGGCGCGCGAGCAGTCGACGCGACGCGCCCTGGAACGACAGAAAGCAGAGACGGCCGCGCGCCTGGATGTGCACATCGCCCTCGCCCGTCTCGACGCGGCCCGTGCCAGCGAAGCTGTGGGCCGCGCGGCCGTGGCGCAGGCGCGTGAGAGCCACCGGATTATCCGCGACCGCTACGAGGCGGGGTTGACCGACGTGGTCTCGCTCGTGCGCGCGGCCGAAGGCGTGGTGCAGGCCGAGACACAACAGACCGCGGCGCAGGTGGCGGTGCTCACCGCAACGGCCGCCCTCGAACGGACGTTGGGAAGGCCATGACAAACATGATGCCCAGAACATTTTCACCGCTTGCGGGCGGCGTGGCCGTGGTCTTCGCCCTTGGCGTGACGGCCTGTTCGGGCCGCACCGAGACGACAGCGGCCCAGGTGGAGACGCCGATCCCGGTCACGGTCGGCACCGTGGCAATGACCGACATCGCCGACACATTCGAGGCGGGCGGCGTCGTGCAAGCGCGGACGACCGCCACCCTCACGGCCCGCATCCTCGCGCCGGTGCGAGAGGTACGCGTGGCGCCCGGCGATCGGGTACGCGCGGGTCAGGTGGTGATCGTCCTCGATGGCCGCGACCTCGGCGCGTATGCGCGAAGCGCCCGGGCGGGGGCGCAGGCTGCCGACCAAGGCGCCAGCGCGGCGGCCTCCGAGCAACAGGCGGCCGAGGCCGCCCTCGCGTTGGCCCGTTCGACGCACGCGCGCATTGCGGGCCTTCACGCGAGGCGCTCGGCCACGGCGCAGGAACTCGACAACGCCATCGGCGCACTGCGGGCGGCCGAAGCACAGGTGGCCGGCGCGGCCGCTCGCGCCCAGGCGGCGGTGTCGGGTGTGCACAGCGCCCGCGCCGCCAGCGATGCGGCAGGCACCACCGAGTCGTTTGCGCTCATCACCGCGCCCTTCGATGGGCTCGTCACCGAGAAGTTGATCGAGCCAGGCAACATGGCGGCGCCAGGCTCGCCCCTGATGCGGATCGAGGACACGCGTGGTTTCCGTCTCGACGTTCGCGTGGACGAGTCGCGGGTCGGCGACATCGTTCCAGGTGCCACGGTGCGCGTGTCGCTCGACTCGGGCACGGGTCGCGCTCCGACAACAGTCGTCGGCACGGTCGCCGAGATCGGCCGCGCGGTTGATGCCGACGCGCGCGCGTTCCTCGTCAAGATCGCGCTGCCGGGCGCCACCGGATTGCGCTCGGGTACTTTCGGACGAGCGCGCTTCAGTGCCAAGGCACGACGGGCACTGGCAGTACCCGCGAACGCACTCGTTCATCACGGGCAGGTGACGTCGGTCTTCGTCGTCGAGAACGGCATCGCACGGATCAGGCTCGTGAATGTGAACGGCACCGAAGTCCTCGCCGGTCTCTCCGAAGGCGATGCGGTGATCGCCGCGCCGCCTCCCACGGTGACCGACGGGCGCCGCGTGACGGCAGGAGGCCGGTGATGGCTGACTCCAACGGCGTGGCTGGACGACTGGCGGCGGCGTTCATCAACTCGAAGCTGACACCGCTCTTCATCCTCGCCTCGATGGCCCTCGGCGCGCTGGCGGTAGTGGCACTGCCGCGCGAAGAGGAGCCGCAGATCATCGTCCCGATGGTAGACGTGTTCGTGGAGATGCCGGGCGCGACGCCGGCCGACGTGGAACAACGCGTGACGCGGCCGATGGAGCAGCTCCTGTGGGAGGTGCCCGGTGTCGAGTATGTCTACTCCACATCAACCGCCGGGCAGTCGATGGTGGTCGTCCGCTTCAAGGTCGGCCAGGCCGAAGAGGCCGCCTTGGTCCGGCTCAATCAGAAGCTCGCGGCCCATGCCGATCGCATTCCGCCCGGGGTCGTCGGCCCCATCGTCAAGCCCCGGTCGATCGACGACGTGCCGATTCTGGCCGTGACCGTGTGGTCGGCGCGCTACGGCGACGACCAGTTGCGGGCCCTGGCCGCGCAACTGCGCGACGCCATCGCGGAAGTCACCGACGTCTCCGAAGTGACACTCATTGGCGGGCGTCCGCGTGAGCTGCGCGTCGATATCGATCCCGCACGGCTCTCGGCCTACGGGCTGGATCCGTTGGCGGTCCAGCGCGCGATCGGCCAGGCCAACACGCAGGGCGCGGCCTCAGGACCTGTCGCCGGCGGACAACTCACCGGCATCGAAGCCGGCGGCCGGCTGCGGACGGCCGCCGACGTTCGTGGCGTCGTAGTCAGTGCGGCCAGCGGCCGTCCCGTGACCGTGCGCGATCTGGCCGAGGTCGTGGACGGCGACGCCGAGCCCACCTCCTACGTCAC
>JANOZI010000535.1:0-8127 GCA_031429375.1 Acidobacteriota bacterium
TGCTGCAGCGCGGCCAGCGCCTCGCCCTGCCGGCGAATCAGGACGTTGCCGTCTTCGCCGTTCAGGTTGATGCGGACGCCGTCGGGCATCTCTTCAGCCGACGCCTCGAGATCGAGATCCATCGCGTCGACGACTTTCTGAACGAAAGCAGTGATATCCGCGGTGGCCATAATCAGGTTCTACAGGTTCGTCAGGTTCTACAGGTTCGTCAGGTTCTACAGGTTCGTCAGGTTTTACGGGTTCGTCAGGGCTTCGTTGCCACTACCGGTTTCGACGGGCCGCCAATCAGGTAGTTCGTAAAGTACTGCTGGCCGATGCCCCAGATGTTGCTGACGGTCCAGTAAATCACAAGACCGCTCGGGAAGGACAGCGACATGAACGTGAACATCACGGGCATGAACATCATGATCTTCGCCTGCGCCGGATCCATCGTGGCCGGCGTCATCTTCTGCTGCCAGAACATGGTGGCGCCCATGATGAGCGGCGAGATGAAATAGGGATCCGGCGCCGACAGGTTATGGATCCATCCAGCGAAGTGAGCGCCGCGAATCTCGATCGACTGCGACAGCATGGCGTAGAACGCAAACAAGAACGGCATCGTCAGCAGCATCGGCACGCAGCCGCTGGCCGGGTTGACGCCCTTTGTCTTGTAGAGCGCCATCACCTCGGTGTTCATCTTCTGGCGCTCGGGGTCGGTGACCTTATACTTCGCGTAGCGATCCTGGATCGCCTTCATCTGCGGCTGGATCTCCTGCATCTTCCGCATCGAGACCACGCTCTTGTGCCGCAGCGGGAACATCGCGAGATTGATCAGGATCGTGAGCACGACGATCGACCAGCCCCAGTTGCCGATGAAGCCGTAGACCCACTTGAGGGCGCCGAGCAGCGGCACCGCGAGCCACGAGAACATACCGTAGTTGATCGCGCGCGTCAGCTCGGTATCCACCGTCTTCAGGTCGTCGAAGGCCTTCGGGCCCAGGAAGAACCGCACCTGGTCCTGCGGCGACTGGTACTTCACCGCATACGCAGTGTATTTCCCGATGATGGCCGGGTCGTCGGCCTGCGCCACATGGACCGGCGCATAGTCGATGCGAAACGGCGCCGGCGCCGACTCGTTGATCACGACCGACAGGAAATAGTGATCGTCGATGCCCGCATAACGGAACGCGCCCTCCTGCGAGCCCGAAGTCGTCGGCGGAACGCGCTCCACCGAGCCCTCCTTGTAAACGATCGCCTGCGACGGCGTGTTGTAGCTTGGCGAGAAGAACGACGCGGGCGGTGAGCGCGCGATGTCGTCGCCAAGTCCGGCGCCCCAGTGGATGATCGGGTTGAGGCGGGCCTGGGCAAGCTGCACGACCGTGCTGAACGCAATTACGTATCCGCCGGGCTCGACCGAAAACGTCTTCTTCACCGAGAGGCCATCGGCCGCAGCCATCTCGAACACGACGGATTGCGGCGACGCGGTGGCGTCGACGTTGTCCGGCACACCTAAAGGTTTGTCGCCACCGGCGCCACCGGCGCTCACGCGGTAGATCGCGTTATTCAGCCGCGCCGACACGGCGGGGTCATCGACGACGAGCGAGAACGGCTTGACGGCATCCGGGCCCGCGCCCTGGGGCACGAGATCGAGCGGCGTCCCCTCATCGCTCCGGAACCCTTTCAGCGTCCAGTGCAGCAGCCTCGCGCCGCGATTGCTGAACACCGCACGCACCGTCGTCGTCTCGACGATGACTTCGCGCTCCGCAGGTTCACCAACCGTGGTCTCTGGTGCGGCAGGGGCGGCGGGTTGTTCCGCCAGTGGGGCGGGTGAAGTGCCGCCAGCTGAAACGTTCGGGGATGCAGGCGGCGGTGCTGACGCGTTTCCCGGACCGCTTTGAGCGACCGGTTTATCCCCCGTAGCGCCGCTCTGTGACGCGGGTGGTGCGGAGGGGGGCATCACAAAGCGCTGAAACAAGAACAGCACCAGGAAGGACAGCGTTATTGCGAGTAAGACTCTACGTTCCATTTGAATTTCAGGGATCAGCGATCGGGGACCGGATCGAAGCCATGTCCGCCAAGGGGGTGGCACTTGCAGAGGCGCTTGGTTCCAAGCCAGCCACCGCGGAGAACTCCGAAACGCGAAATCGATTCGCTCATGTAATCCGCGCAGCCAGGCGTGTAGCGGCAGCTGCCGGCGAACAACGGCGAGAGCACGATCTTGTATACGCGGATCAGGACGAGCGCGATGCGCGAGGCCAGGCTCATATCGCTATTGACGGCGACCGAGAAGCGCGCAGAACTCGGCCTCGAGTCGGGCATAGGGTGCATCGAGCATTTCGCGGCGCGGCACGACGACCACGTCGACCCCCGCATCAGGCTTATGGTGACGAAACAGCTCGCGAACGAGCCGCTTGGCGCGGTTGCGTTCCACGGCCGGCCCCATCTTCCGGGTCGCGGCAATGCCGAGACGGGGCGTTACGGCATCCCTGTCTCTTGTGAACATCGTCATGAGCCGGCCCGAACGCTTGAAGCCAGTCTTGTAGATGAGCTCGAAATCGGCTCGCTTTCGGACGTGTTCGGCGGCGCGGAAGGTTGGCACGGCTCACCGCAAAGGCGGGTCTGAAGACCCGCCTCTACTTTTCGTCTGAAACCGTGAGCTTTTTACGGCCCTTGGCGCGGCGGCGCTTCAAAACCTGCCGGCCGTCCTTGGTTGCCATGCGGACCAGGAAGCCGTGCGTCTTCGCGCGGCGCCGGGTATTTGGTTGAAACGTACGCTTGCCCTTCTTGGATCTAGCCATTTTCCCTCGCCGTAGGCGACTGCAAGACCCACGCGGAGGCGCGTCGGTCGAACCTACGATTATGTGCCGCTAACTTGCGGGCTGTAAAGAGCCTTTGGCCATGTTAGAGTGGGCGTTCGCTTTCCCCGGGGGAGATTTCCACACCTGTGGAAAACTTTGTGGAAAAGCCGGACATTCCCCGAACTAACCCCTTACCTGTCTTCTTTTGCACACATGTCCGGCTCGACCATTTGGGACCGCGTCCTCAGCCGTATCGAAGATCAGGTCGGCAGGCACAGTTTCTCGACCTGGTTCAAGCCCACCAGCCTGCTGGCCGACGATGGCACGTCGCTGTCGATACGGGTGCCTAATAGCCTGTTTGTCGAGTGGTTGCCGAAGCACTATTCGGTGGTTCTCGCCGAGGCCATGAGGGACGCCGGCAGGGAGGACTCGGCCCTTGTGTTCGTGCCTGACCCGGATACGCCGACCGGAGGCGCGAAGAGCGGGGCCAGACCGGGACCCGTGGAAAACGACCACGGCGGCGCCCAGGGCCGCCCTTTCGTGACCGAAGCAGCCCCAAGTCGCACCTTCGACGCCGCCAAACCGGGAAGGGCTCTCGTGGGGCCGGTGGAAGTTGCGCCGCCACCAGTCGAGGAAACCGCGCGCGTCGGCAGCCTGATCCCCCGCTACACCTTTGACTCGTTCATTGTCGGTCCATCGAACCAGTTTGCACACGCGGCGTGCCGCGCCGTTGCGGAAACGCCGTCGCGATCGTACAACCCGCTGTTCATTCACGGTGGCGTCGGCCTGGGCAAGACACACTTGATGCATGCGATCGGCCACTACGTGGTGCAGCATCATCCCGGCCTGGTGCTGACGTACATCTCGTCAGAGCGGTTCATGAACGAGATGATCAATGCCGTGAGGTTCGACCGCATCCTTGATTTCCGATCGCGCTATCGAAGCGTCGATGTTCTGCTGGTCGACGACATCCAGTTCGTCTCGGGTAAGGAAGGCACGCAGAACGAGTTTTTTCACACCTTCAATGCCCTGCACGACGCGCAGAAGCAAATCGTCATCAGCAGCGATCGCCCGCCCCATGAAATTCCCGCCCTGGAAGAGCGTTTGCGCTCGCGTTTCGAGTGGGGGTTAATCGCAGACATCCAGTCGCCGGATCTGGAAACCAAGGTGGCCATTCTCAAGAAGAAGGCGGAAGGTGAAGCGGTGCCGCTGCCGGATCACGTGGCGATGTACATGGCGAGCCGCATCAAGTCAAACATCCGCGAACTCGAGGGCTCGTTGATCCGGCTCATTGCATACGCGTCGCTTACCAGCAAGCCGCTGACGATCGAACTCGCGCACGACGTACTCAGAAATGTGCTCGATCACGAAGAACGTGCGATCACAATCGAGCAGATCCAGAAGTTCGTGGCGGAGTATTACCAACTCAAGGTCACCGAGCTGAAATCACGTAATAACTCCAAGTCGGTGGCGATGCCGCGCCAGGTGGCGATGTATTTATGCAAGGCGCTGACGCACGCGTCGCTGCCCGAGATTGGCCGTAGTTTTGGCGGAAAACATCACTCGACGGTGATTCATTCGATAAAAAAAGTTGAAGAAATGAGGAAAAAAACACCCGAATTTGACAGCCAAATGAAAAACCTGCTCGACCAATTCAAGTAAACCTAATCGCGGAACTAAAGTTCCGCGCCACATGCCACCACCAAGCCGGTCCGGTTTTTCCACAGACCTTGGTGTGCACGTTTTGCGGACCCCTGCGGATAGGGCGAAAGACCCCTCAAATCGCGTCGGGAGACCCGCACAATACCCACAGGAAAATGCACAGTTTAAATATTTGATTCCAAAGGGCTTACGGCCGGTGGTAATTTCGTAAACAGGACCTATTTCCTGTATACTTTAATATCTTCGCTTTTACTCAATACTTAAGAGGTTAGCTGCGTTATGGAACTGGTCGCCAGGAAAGCCGATCTTGTGCGGGAACTGCAATTTTTCCAGCAGATCGTCGAGCGCAAGAACACGATTCCCATCCTGGCCAACGTGCTCCTCGAAGCTACGGGCAATGAGGTCACGCTACTGGCAACCGATCTCGAAGTCGCGCTGCGAAGCCGGTGCGAAGCCGCGGTTGGCAAGCCCGGGTCAGCCACCATTCCGGCAAAAAAATTCTACGAAGTCGTTCGCGCGCTGCCAGACGGTGATGTGTCGATCGAAACCGACAAGGGCGGCACAACGGTGCGGGTCTCGGGCGGTCAGTTCCACTCGAAAATGCCGACGCTGCCGCGCGAAGACTTTCCCAGTCTGCCTGAAGCCGGCGGTGGCGCGAAGGCCACAATCAAAGGCAAGTCGCTCGCCCAGATGGTTGCCAAAACACAGTTTGCCATCACCGGCGAAGACACGCGCTACTACCTGAACGGCGCCCAGTTCGTGCTCAAGCCGGACCTGATGACGTTTGTCGCGACCGACGGCCATCGCCTGGCGCTCGTCAACGTCAAACACGACGGCAGCAAGGGCGACGACATCAAGGCGATTCTGCCGAGAAAAACGTTGGCGGAACTTGGCCGCCTGCTCGCCGATGGCGAGGTCGACGTGCAGTATGAGCGCGGCGAGAACCATTTGTTCTTCGAGATCGGTCCGCGGCTGCTGATCTCCCGGATGATCGACGGGCAGTTTCCTGCCTACGAAAAAGTGATTCCCCGCGGCAACGACAAGCACGTCGAATTCGAACGCGATCGGCTGACGCAGGCGGTGCGGCGCGTCGCCATCCTGTCGAACGAGCGGTCGCGGGCTGTGAAGATGATCCTGGACAAGGGCAAGGTCGAAGTCACGTCGAGCAGCCCCGAGTTTGGTGAAGCGCGCGAGCCGATCGCGATCGAATACAGCGGGCCGTCACTCACGATTTGCTTCAATGCCCAATACGTCCTCGACTTTCTCGGCGTTGTCGAGTCTGAAGTCGTGGCGCTCGAGCTCAAAGACGAAGTGAGCCAGGCCGTGATGAAGCCGGTGGCGGCCGATGGCTACGACTACACCTACGTCATCATGCCGATGCGCGTGTGAGTTTAGGCGCGTCGGAAGGCACCCTATAAAGGGGTGCCCTACAAAACAACGAAGGCGCGCCATCAAAAGTTTAAATGTCCCAAACTGATCAACCGGAAAACCAGGCGGGTCTCGGCGGCGCCAACGGGAATGCCGCCAACGGCAACGCCGATTACGGCGCTGAGAGCATCAAGGTCCTCGAGGGCCTCGAAGCCGTTCGCAAGCGCCCGGCGATGTACATCGGCTCAACCGGGCCGGCGGGCTTGCATCACCTCGTGTACGAGATCGTCGACAACTCGATCGACGAAGCGCTGGCGGGCTATTGCACCGAAGTCAACGTCACGATTCACCTCGACAACTCGGTCACCGTGATCGACAACGGCCGCGGCATTCCCACCGACATGCACGAGAGCGGACGCCCGGCGGCGGAAGTGGCCCTCACGGTGCTGCACGCCGGCGGCAAGTTCGACAACAGCTCGTACAAGGTTTCCGGCGGCCTGCACGGCGTCGGCGTGTCGGTGGTGAACGCGCTGTCGGAACGGCTCGATCTCGAGATCTGGCGCCACGAGCAGACCTATCAACAGAACTACGAGCGCGGCAAGCCGCAAACCGACCTCACGGTCACCGGCACCACCAAGCGGCGCGGCACGAAGGTCACCTTCAAGCCCGACGCACAGATCTTCGAACTCATCGACTTCAGCTTCGACACGCTGGCCCAGCGCCTGCGCGAGCTCGCGTTCCTCAACGCCGGCGTCACCATCACGCTGGACGACGAGCGCGAAGACGGCAAGAACCACCGCTTCCATTACGACGGCGGCATCGTCTCGTTTGTCGAGCACCTCAACAAGAACAAGGGCTTGATCCACGAGAAGGCCGTGTTCATGCACGGCAACCGCGACGGCATCGACGTCGAAATCGCGATGCAGTGGAACGACGGCTACAACCCGCAGGAATTCTCGTTCGCCAACAACATCAATACGCATGAAGGCGGCACGCACCTGTCGGGGTTCCGCTCGGCGCTGACGCGCACCATCAACGCCTACGCCAACAACAACAACCTGGCGAAGGACCTGAAGGACGCGACCATCAGCGGCGACGACATTCGCGAGGGCATGACGGCGGTCATCAGCGTCAAGATTCCGAACCCGCAGTTCGAGGGCCAGACCAAGACCAAGCTCGGCAACACCGAAGTCAAGGGCATCGTCGAAGCGGTCGTCAACGACAAGCTGGGCGCGTTCCTGGAAGAGAACCCGGCGATCGCGCGGAAGGTCGTCCAGAAGACCGTGGACGCCGCCCGGGCGCGCGACGCCGCCCGCAAGGCCCGCGACCTGGTGCGGCGCAAGGGCGCGCTCGACGGGCTGTCGTTGCCGGGCAAGCTGGCCGACTGCCAGGAGCGGGACCCGGCCCAGGCCGAAATCTACATCGTCGAAGGCGAATCGGCCGGCGGCTCGGCGAAGCAGGGGCGCGACCGCCGCTTCCAGGCCATTCTGCCGATCAAGGGCAAGATCCTGAACGTGGAGCGGGCGCGGCTCGACCGCATGCTCAGCTCCGACGAAATCAAGACGATGATCGCGGCGCTCGGCTGCGGCATCGGCATCGACGACTTCGACATCGACAAGCTGCGCTACCACCGCGTCATCATCATGACCGACGCGGATGTCGACGGCTCACACATCCGCACGCTGCTGCTGACGTTCTTCTATCGCCAGATGCCCATGCTGGTGGAGCGCGGGCACATTTACATCGCGCAGCCGCCGCTCTTCAGGGCCAAGCGCGGCAAGTCCGAAACCTTCATCAAGGACGAGCGCGCGCTCGAGAATTTCCTGGTGCATCGCGCGGTCGAGTCCCGGTCCGTTCGCACCGCCGACGGCGTCGACTACACCGGCGCCGAGCTCGAGAAGCTGTTGCACGGCGTGATTACGTACCGCAACGTTCTGACCACGATCGAACGGCGCGGCCACGCCCGCGACGTGGTCGAGGCGCTGCTCGACCGCGACGCACGGGACCGCAGCTTCTTCCAGCAGCAAGCGGCGCTGCAGGGCCTTGCCGATCAAGTGACGACGCCGATCCGTGACGTCACGCTCGAGCGCGATGAAGAGCACAACACCTGGTCGCTGCGCATCGACAACCGCGCCACCGGCTACTCGCGGCTCGACAAGATCGGCGACGACTTTGTGACCTCTGGTGAATACCGCACGCTGGCCGCGAGCTACGCCGAAATCAAGGACGTGGTGCGCGCGATGCGCAAGGCGCCGGTCGAAGTGCGCGTGTCGGATGGCACCAAGGCCGCTGCCGAAGAGGCCGAGGAAGCGGAAGACGC
>JANOZI010000536.1:0-3669 GCA_031429375.1 Acidobacteriota bacterium
TGAACGTCCCGGTCCGCTGCGTGTAGAAGATGAAGCGGCCGTCGGGCGAAACCACGGCGCCCATCTTGTTGATGGGCGGGGCCGGCGGCGGCCCCTGCGCGTCGGGCCCCGGCTGCGGTGGTGGCGCCGCGCCAATACGAACGCCGGTGCCGCCGTCGCGGTGATACATGAACAGCCCGAACGTTCCGGGCTCCGGCGGCCGCGACTTCGAGACGACGATGTACTGGCCGTCGGGGGTCCAGGCAGGCGACACCATGATCTGCGGGCGATCGTTGGTCTTGCCGTCCTTGCTGATAGCCCTGGCACCAGAGCCGTCGGCGTTGGCGATCCACAAGTTCTCGATCCCGGTACGATCGGTCAGGAACGCGATGCTCTTGCCGTCGGGCGACCACGTCGGCTGGCTCTCGAACGACAGCCCGCCCATGATGCGCGTGGCCGCCCCACCCGCGACCGGCAGTGTGTAGAGATCGCCTAACAGGTCGAAGAGGATCGTGCGCCCGTCGGGCGACACGTCGACCTGCATCCATGTCACTTCGTCGGTCGAAAACTCGATCGTTTCCGCCGTCTTCAGCGTGAAACCCTCGACCGGCTTGGCATCTTCGGGCTGGCGATCCTGGCCGCGCAACGGAACGAGGCCGATCAAGCTGATCACCAGCAGGGAAAGCGACAGTTTTTCAGCGCGCATGGCAGGAGTATAGACTCCTCTAGTGGTAGGTACGATCGATTCGGCCAGGGGCCGTTCCGTAGGAACGGCCCGAACACGTTGGTCGAGAGACGTTGCCCGGCCTTTGGAAATGCTTGATACGCTCCACTAGATGCGATCTCTTCAGACCCTCGCGTTCGCTGTGACTGGCGCCCTCCTGGTGGTGATGAGCGGCGCGGCCGTCACGCGCGTGCCGTCGGCCGACGGCCAGTTCTGGGACATCCAGGACACCTCGCCGTGGGCGCAAGACAGCGGCGGCATTGCCACGGGCGGGCGGGCCAACCCGTTCAACGGCTTCGGCTACCTGAAGCTGCAGGTCAAGCGCGGCGACAATTCACTGCTCACGCGCAATCACTATCTCAAGGGTTTCGGCCTGGCGCACGACGGCGCGGGGCGTTTCGATTCGATCACGCCGGTGCTGCAGGACGGCATCCTGATCGCGCGCGGCATCACCTCGTCTAAAGACACTATCTACCTTCGCTACTTCGACAGCTTCACGAACACGTCGGACGAGCAGCGCGTCGTCCAGGTGGCGTGGGGCGGCGCGGCCGGCGCGTTTGACGACGGCGGTCGTGTGGCCGTGGCGGCGACGTCGGGTGGCGATCGCCGGATCGACGTGAACGACAGCTTTATCACGGTGATGCAGAACGCGCGCAGCGTGGCGGATCCGAGCCAGGGTCCATCGGGGCACGGTCCGTCCGCCCACGTTCTTGGCTCGAAGGCCGGAGTGCTGACAGCCATCGGCGATATGTACGCCGACCCCTTCGCCGGCCAGTGGCCGGGTTACGACCCGGCCCACATTGGCTACGTGTTCACGCTTCGCCTGCGGCCCGGCGACACCGCGGCGCTCGTCACGTTCGTCGTCAAGGGACTGAGCGAAGTGTACGACCCGCGCGGTGGCTATCCGCTCCCGTTCAAGGACGCGCTGGTGACCGGCGAAGCGGTCTACGCCGGGGCGGATGCCAGGGTGCCGGCGGCCGGTTCTGAGATCGCGCGGGTCACCGACGTGGCGCGGCAACTCGCAACACAACCGGATTTGCGAGGCCTGACCGCATTGCAGCGATCGCAAATCGCAAACTGGGCGCTCACGCCCCAAGCCCCAAACCCCAAGCCGTTCTCTGTGTTCGAGCGCAGCATCACCGACCTGCAGCACGCGATGGCGACGGGCGAGACGACGTCCGAAGACATCACGCGCGACTATCTGGCGCGGCTGTCGCTCTACGATCGCCACGGTCCGGGCTTCCGCGCCGTACTCGCCATCAACCCGCGCGCGATCGCCGACGCGCGCGTTCGCGATGCCGAGCGCGTCGCCGGCCGCGGCCGCGGCCCTTTTCACGGAGTGCCGATCGTCTTCAAGGACAACATCGACGCCGTCGAGCTGCCGTCGACCGGCGGATCGCTCGCGCTGCTCGATCACCGGCCGCGGCTCGATTCGCGCGTCGCCGCCGGCATGAAGCGCGGCGGCGCGGTCGTGCTCGGCAAGGCCAACCTCGACGAGTTCCCGTTCGGCGATTTCGGCATCAGCAGCGTCGGCGGCACGGTCGGCAATGCTTACGATCCGTCACTGTCGACCGCGGGCTCGAGCGGCGGCAGCGCGACCGCGGTCGCCGCCAGCCTGGCGGCGCTCGGCTTCGGCACCGATACCTGCAACTCGCTCTCGAACCCGAGCGCGTTTGCGTCGCTTGCCACCATCCGCACCACGCGCGGGCTGACGAGCCGGGCCGGCGTGATGCCGCTCAACACCTACAACGATGCGGTCGGCCCGATGGGGAAGTCGGTACGCGACGTCGCGCTTGCGCTCGATCTCGTGACCGGCAGCGACCCCGAGGATCCCGCGACCGCTGACGCCGGCGCGCACATCGCCGGCTCGTTCGCCCAGGGTCTCGATGGCGCGAATTTGAAAGACAAGCGCTTTGGCGCGCTGCGCCAGCGTTTCGTTGGTTTCACCGGGGAGCGCGAGATCGCCGAGGGCATGGAGCGCGTGATCAAGGAGCTGCAGTCACAGGGCGCGGTCGTGGTTGACGTTGCCATCCCCGATTACGACGCGAAGTACGCGGCCGTGCGAGGTGCCGCGCCGGGATCGCTGCGCGCCGGGTGGACGGCGTACCTGTCGCGCGGCGCGAAGCCCGGCGACAAGGTGCTCACCATCCAGGATCTGATCGCGTCGGGAAAACTGGCGCCGGTCAGCGCGCGCCGGCTCGAAGGCGCGCTCGCGCCGGCCCCCACGGGCGCCGCCCTCGACGAGGCGACGCGCCGGTTCGTCGCCGGCCGCGAGACCTTCCGCCAGATCTTCGTCGACGTGATGGAGCAACAGCAGCTCGATGCGATTCTGTATCCGGCCAACCATGCGCGCCCGCACACGCACGAAGGCGGGCTCGAGCGCTACGGTTCGGAACCGGGAACGTGCGAAGAGAGCGCGGCGAGCGGATTGCCGCAAGTCACCGTGCCCGCCGGCTTCATCGGCGGACGCTACCCGATGGGCATTTCGCTGCTGGGCCGGATGTGGGACGACAAGCGCCTGCTCGAATTGGCCGCGGCCTACGAGCGCGCGACCAGGCACCGCCGCCCGCCGGCAACGGTGAAGTAGGTCGATCTGAGATCTTAGATCTGAGATCGACCTAGTTGTAGAGAACCCTGGCCTCGCCCTGATCGGCTATCAGCTGCTTGAAATGCGCGACCAGCAAATCGCGCCGCTTGAGAACCGCGTCGATCTCCGGGTTGGTGAGCTCGTTGCCGACCGCCGCCTTGATCGCCACCTTGGTCAGCGCTTCGAGCTTCGGCAACAGCAGCCGATCGATCTTCGGCAGGTCCTTCGAGTACGACAGCTCGTTCTGCAGGCGGAACGCGCGGGTGAAGTCGATCATGACGACTTTCCACTCCGGCGTAATCAGGACGTTGCCGAGGTTGCGATCGGTGTCGCGCACCAGCGCGGCAAACGCGCGCATCCGGTACATCTGGTTGTTCCA
>JANOZI010000537.1:0-4974 GCA_031429375.1 Acidobacteriota bacterium
GTCGCCAGTCTACTACCCGCGCTCCGCACAACCCGCGTTGATCCGGTGGTGGCGCTGCGCGAACAATAGCCTCGCTCGGCGAGGGTGCCTATGGTGCCTAAGGTGCCAAAGGTGCCAAGAAGTTAGTGCCAGGGTGCCAACGGGCTGGCGCCAAAGTGCCACGCGCGCTCACGCGCGGTGAAAGTCTTCCGGCATGAGCTTGAGTGAGGCGACGACAAAAATCCCGTCGTCAAGTCGACCGGAGCCCACGCAGGCGTCGTGCGGGTTTAGACAGCCATTCGCTCGAACGCTTAATGCGGCGAGGGAGACTTGACCGCCGAACGAAAGGCCTGCGACCCTGAGAAACCGGGGTCGTCCGGCCGCGCGAATGCCGGAACACCCTCACCGCGCGTAAGCGCGCTCCAAGGTGAGTGTTCGAAGGTAAGCGCAACGGGCGCGAGCAGCGTATGCCACCTATGGAAAAGCTGTTAGGCCCTTACCGCCCCTACCTTTACGCCCTGCTCCGCATCGTCGCCGGCCTCGCCTTTGCGCAGCATGGCGCCCAGAAACTGTTCGGCGTGCTTGGGTCCCAGGGGACCCCGCCGCTGATGTCACAATTCGGCATCGCCGGCATCATCGAGTTCGTCGGCGGCATCCTGATCGCGATCGGGCTGTTCACCAGCCCGGTGGCGTTCCTAGCCAGCGGCGAAATGGCAGTCGCCTACTTCCAGGCCCACTTCCCGCGCGGGTTCTGGCCGATCATGAACGGCGGCGAGCTCGCCGTCCTCTACTGCTTCATCTTTTTGTATTTCGCCGCGGCGGGATCCGGAAGGTTCAGCATCGATTCGGTCCGCAAGTAGACCGTTACAGATACATACACAGAAACACAGAAGCACAGAAACACAGAAAACTCTTTTCTTAAACAAAAAAGTCTGTGTTTCCGTGTTTCCATGTTTCTGTGTGATGCCTTTCGTCGGCTTGGTTCGACGTTGACATCCAGTTGAGCGGGCGGAATACTCGCGGAACTGTCCTCGTTCCCGGAGTTCACCAATGTTGCCACGTCCTGTTTGGGCCGCTTCGGCCACCCTGTTCCTTGTTCTCGCTCTCGCCTCCCACGCCTTCGCGCAGATCGACACCGGCGTCATCGTCGGCCGCGTCGTCGACGAGAGCGGCGCCGTTCTGCCCGGCGTTTCAGTGACCGCCACGCAGGAGGCCACCGGTGTCGTTGCCACGCAGGTGACGAACGCGAACGGCGAGTTCATCTTCCCCGGCCTTCGCGTCGGCAGCTATTCCGTCGCCGCGGAGCTACAAGGCTTCAAACGCGCGGTGCGGCGCGAAGTGCGCGTCAACGTGCAGACCCGGGCGCAGGTCGACCTTCAACTCAGCGTCGGCACGCTCAGCGAAGAAGTCACCGTGGTCGGCAAGACTGAACTGCTGCAGACACAGACCGCCGACATCGGCAGCGTGATCGACGCGCGCCAGGTGCAGGACCTTCCGCTGCTGGGACGACGGTACTCGGAGCTGGCGTTCTTATCGCCTGGCGTGGTGGCAGCCCCGGCGGGCATCACGAGCCGCGGTGAAGACACGTTCTTCAACGCCAACGGCAACTACGCGACGTGGAACAACTACACGCTCGACGGCGCCGACAACAACTCGTTCTCGACCAACCTGCAGGAACGCAGCCCGCAGGTGGTGCAGCCGCCGGTCGACGCGCTGTCGGAGTTCAAGGTGCAGACGCGGACCTACTCGGCGGAATTCGGCAAGGCCGCCGGAGCGGTGATCAACGCATCGGTGAAGCAGGGCAGCAACAAATATGGCGGATCGGTGTTCGCCTTCCTGCGCGACGAGGCGCTGAACGCCAACACCTGGGACAACAACCGCGCCGGCCGTCCGAAAGGGCCATTCAACCAGCTGATCGCGGGCGGCACGTTCGGCGGGCCGATCGTCAGGGGCAAGACGTTCTTCTTCGGCGATTACCAGTCGGCGCGCACCGAGCGCGCGCTGTCGCAAACGGCAACGGTGCCGACGGCGCTGATGCGCACCGGCAACCTGAGTGAGCTGACCGGCAACATGGTCGCGAGCAACGCGTTCGTTCCGGCGGGCTGTGTCGATGCCGTCAACAAGATCATCAACCGATCGTGTTTCGATCCGGTGGCCGCCAAGCTGCTCAACCTCTACCCGATGCCGAACGTGCCGGGCGCCGGGTTCTTCAACAGCAACTTCATTTCGAACGGCATCCTCAACAACGACGTCGATCAGTTCGACGTCCGCCTCGACCACAGTGTGTCGGCGGGACGCGATCACCTGTTCGGGCGCTACAGCTTTCAGAACACCAACCGTAATGAGCCGCCGCTGCTGGACGATCCGGTGGCCTCGGGTGACTTCGCCAGCAGAATCCTCAACCGCGGCCAGAGCGCGGTGGGCGGGTGGTCGCGGGTGTTCGGGGCCAGCATGTTCAACGAACTGCGCGTGTCGTACAACAAGGTGCGATCGGACGTCGTGCATCCGGCCTTTGGTATCGACGCCAATTCGACCTACGGCATCAAGGGCGTGCCCAAGGACGACCGCTTCTACGGCGGGCTGCCGCACATGCCGATCGCGCGCTTCACGCGCATCGGCGGACCGTTCTTCCGCCCGCAGTTCCAGGACTCGCAGGTGCTCCAGTTTGCCGAGAACCTGACGTGGCAGAAGGCCAGCCACGCGATGAAGTTCGGCGTCGAGTTCCGCAAGGACATGCTGCAGTACATCGACCTGCGCTCGCTCAACGGCGAGCTCGGTTTCAACGACGGCCGCTACACCGGCTTCGGCCTCGGCGACTTCATGCTCGGCCTGTCGAGCACGCAGCGGCTGACGCTGTTCCACGAGCCGGACCTCTTTGCCAACGGCTGGCAGTTCTACGCGCAAGACAGCTGGCGGGCGCGCTCGAACGTGACGATCACGGCCGGCATCCGCTACGAGATGTTCACGCCGCTGATCGACAAGAACAACCTGCTGACCAACATCGATCCCGCCACCGGCAAGACGTTCACGGCGAAGGACGGCAGCGTGTTCGATCGGGCGTTGATTCATCCCGATCGCAACGACTTTGCGCCCCGCGTCGGCGTGGCGTGGAACGTCTCGCCGCGCGTGGTGGTGCGCGGCGGCTTCGGCATCTTCTATCAGCAGACGGATCGCTACGGCAGTGAAAGCCAGCTCGGACTGAACCTGCCGCAACTGGTCGACGCGTCGATCACGGCGAATACTGCCAACGATCCGCCGGCCTTCACCTTCGCGCAGGGCTTCACGCCGCTGACGCCGGCGACGGTGAACCCGACGATCGTGCAGTGGCGCATCCAGGACCCGAACCAGGACACGCCGATCGTCAGGCAGTTCAGCTTCGGGCCCGAGTTCCAGTTCGCCGACAACATGGTGGGCGCGGTGGAATACGTCGGCAACCGCACGCGCAATGGGCGCCGGCTGCGGAACCTCAACCAGGGCATCATTCCCGCCGACAACGGGCCGATCGTGTTCCCGTACGCGCAGTACGGCTACGGCAATGCCTATCTCGAACAGATCGTCACTAACGGCCGCGCTGATTACGACGCGCTGCAGATGCGGATGCAGAAGCGCATGAGCGGCGGCCTCTCGTACACGGTGGCCTACACGTGGAGCAAGGCCCTCGGCGACTTCCTCGATCACCTGAGCGCGGGCGGCGGCGCGATCGGCAACGCGCCGGAATCGACCTACGCGATGGAGAAGGATTACGGCCTGCTCGCCTTCGACATTCCTCATCGTCTTGTCACCAGCTTCATCTACGAGCTGCCGTTCGGACCGGGACGCCACTTCGAGTCGGACGGCGCGCTCGGGGCGATCGTCGGCGGATGGTCGGTCAACGGCATCCTGACGCTGAGCGACGGCCGGCCGTTGACGGTGACGGCCACCGATCAGGCGGGGACCGGCCCGGGCCGCATCTCGCGGGCGAACTGCGTCGGCGAGGCGGTGCCGAGCGGGTTCAACCAGACGCTGGATTCGTGGATGGATCCGGCGGCGTTCACCCCGACGATCACCCGGCAGTACGGCAACTGCGCCAACAACACGGTGCGGGGACCAGGGTCGAAGTCGATGAACCTGTCAGTGTTCCGGTCGATCAATATGGGAACCGGCCGGCGCGCGGAGATCCGGGTGGAGACGTTCAACCTGTTCAACTGGGTGAACTACGGATTCCCCGCCGCGAGCATCTCGAATCTGGGTACCTTCGGACGTATTACCAGCTCGATCGGGGATCAGAGAGAGATACAGCTCGCTTTGAAGTTCTACTTTTAAGGAATTTTAGCCACGAAGATCACGAAGGTTGGATTTCGAAAAGCCTCTCTTCGTGCCTTCGTGGCCAAACTTACGGGCTTATTTGTGAGCGCTTTACCTATGCCTCGAATGTTGTTTCTCGTACTGGCCGCTGCGGTCTTCTCTTCCACCGGCTCTCGCTCGCAGAGCGTGCCTCGACAAGATGGCGCGTCCGAGGTGTGGCAGAAGCTGTTGAAGCTGCACACCACCGCCAGCGTGATGCATGTGACGGCGCATCCGGACGATGAGCATGGCGGTGTGTTGGCGAAGTTGAGCCGCGGCGATGGGGCGCGGCTGGCGTTGCTGACGCTCAATCGAGGCGAGTCGGGCGACAACGCAATTGGGCCGCAGCTGTTCGACGGGCTCGGCTTGATCCGCACGGAAGAACTGCTCAACGCCGATCGCCACTACGGCGTCGACGACCAGTACTTCACCACCGTCGTCGACTACGGCTTCTCGAAGCGGCTGGAAGAAGCGCTCGACAAGTGGGGACGCGAAACGGTGCTGCGCGATGTGGTGCGGATTATCCGGCTGAACCGGCCGGCGATCATCCTGTCGCGGTTCCAGGGCAACGAGCGGGATGGCCACGGCAATCACCAGACCGCGGGGTTGATGGCGGTCGAAGGGTTCCGCGCGGCGGGGGATCCGACTCGCTATCCGGAGCAGATCGCCGAA
>JANOZI010000538.1:0-2640 GCA_031429375.1 Acidobacteriota bacterium
ACGATTGTCGCTGAATCCCAGGGTTCGCCCCACAGCGTGAGCATGAACGCCAGCCGGCTGAGCGGCAGCACCACGGCCAGCGTGACGCCCGCCCCGACGCCGGAGAACCAGGCGGCCAGCGTCACCGGAAGGCTATAGACCGCGGGGAACTGGAAATACGGTCCGGTGAAGTAGTCGACGGCCAGCAGGCCCGCCGCAACGGGCACCCATGCGATCGGCGAAACTCGGCCGACAGGCACGAACGACCAGCGTTTCAATTCCTCGGTACGCATACTCCCCCGATCGTGACGCCCGGCTGAGGTGAGCCTCCATTATCCCTCGATGCGCACCAGCATTGCCGCGAGCGAAGGGTACAATCCTCCTGATGCGGCGCCTGTTCATCCGACTGCTCGTCGCGGCAGCCATCGTCGTTGGCGCACGTCCGGCTGGCGCGCACCCCGCGCCGTTCAGTTACCTCGACTTCCATTTTGATTCAAACGGCGTGACCGGCACGCTCGTGATCCACGATCTCGATGCCGCGCACGACTTGAACATCACCGCGGCCGATACCCTGCTCGATCCGGTGGTGGCCGCTCGCTCTCGTGACGCGCTCGTGACGCTGCTGTCGCCGCGCCTCTCGCTGCTGTTCGATGGTCGTGCCGTGACGATCGCCTGGGGCGGCATCGACGTGGTGCCCGATCGCCAAAGCGTGCGGCTCGGGTTTACGGTGGCGGGCTTGCCGCCGGCCCGCATGACCATGCAGGCCTACCTGTTTCCCTACGACCCGATTCATCAAACCTTCATCAACATTTATGAGAACGACGCGCTCAAGCACCAGGCCATTCTGGATGCGAGCCGGCAGTCGCTCGAGTACTACACCGGCACCACGCAGGGCCGGCTTGCGGTGATTCGCACCTTCGTACTGTCGGGCATCAAGCACATCCTGATCGGGCCCGACCACATCCTGTTCTTGATCGGGCTGCTGCTGCTCGGCGGCTCACTGGCGCGGCTGGCGCTGATCGTGACGGCGTTCACGATCGGCCACAGCATCACGCTTTCCCTGGCGGCGCTCGACATCCTGTCTCCGCCGGCGCGTTACATCGAGCCGTTAATCGCGCTGACGATCGTCGTGGTCGGCGCCGACAACATCCTCGTGCTCAGGGGTGCGAAGGATCCAGGTCAGAAAGCTTCGGACATTCGTGCGGGTCTCGCGGCCGTGTTCGGCCTGATCCACGGGTTCGGCTTCGCGTCGGTGCTGAAGGAGTTCGGCCTGCCGCAGGCGGCGCTCGGGTGGTCGCTGTTTGCCTTCAATCTGGGCGTCGAAACCGGCCAGCTCGCGATCGTGAGCGTGGTGGCCTCGACGCTGGCGCTGGTGCGGCGGCAGAGCGATCGGCTGGCCGCGCGGGTGGCGCTGGCCGGCTCGATCGGCGTTATCCTTGCGGGGCTGTATTGGTTCATCGAACGAGTGTTTCTGACTGGGGGCGTGTGATGAAACGGGGATTGGTGCTCGGGCTCATTTTCGGCGCGGGAATCACGGTGACGCAGGCCTGGCAGCCGGCGCCGCCGCCGACCGTGGCCGCCATCGAGAAGGTCAAAGACAACCTCTACATGATCACGGGCGCCAACGGCGGCGGTAACACGGCCGCGTTCATCACCGCCGCGGGAGTGGTGCTGGTGGACACCAAGAACCCCAACTGGGGCCAGGCGATCCTCGACCAGGTGAAGACGGTGACGAACAAGCCCGTGACCCACATCATCAACACGCACACGCACGGCGATCACGTCGGCAGCAACGAGTTCTTCCCCGCCGCGGTCGAAATCGTGGCACACGAGAACACGGCCGCGAACATGGCGAAGATGACGAACTTTGCCGACCCGGCGAAGAAGTTCGCATTGCCCGACAAGACCTTCAAGGACAAGATGACGGTGCTCGGCGGCGCCGAGGCAATCGACCTCTATTACTTCGGACGCGGCCACACCAACGGCGACATCTTCGTGGTGTTCCGCGCGCTGCGCACCATGCATGCCGGCGACATTTTCGCGCGCAAGGGCACGCCCCTGCTCGACATGAACAACGGCGGCAGCGGCGTGCAGATCGGCGAGACGCTGGGCAAGGCAGCGGCCGGCATCAAGAACGTCGACACCGTGATTACCGGCCACAGCACGGTCATGACCTGGGCGGATTTCCAGGAATTCGGCGAGTTCAATCGCGCGTTCCTGAGCGCGGTGCAGGCCGCCGCCAAGGCGGGCAAGATGGTCGATCAGGCGCTGGCGGATCTCAAGCTGCCGGAAAAATTCAGCGCCTACCAGATGACCGGCGCCAAAGACAACGTGCCGAAGATCTACGCTGAGCTTGGCAAGTAGCGGCGGGTCTGTCGCGGCGGGTCTGTAGAGGCGGGTCTGTAGAGGCGGGTCTTAAGACCCGCCGCTACGTCTTGCCGGCGGCAAGCGGTGTCAGCACAGCGGTTATGAACTGGTGAGTGGGCGCAGACACGCCCACTTCCCTGCCGAGCCGGACAACCGCGCCGCTGAGCCAGGGCAGCTCCAGCGGCCGGCCGCGCTCGAGGTCTTCGAACATCGAAGACTTTGATTCGGCCGGGAAGCCGGGAATCATCTTCAGCGTCTCGGTGACGAGGTTGTCGGGGAACTTGACGCCTCTGG
>JANOZI010000539.1:0-2112 GCA_031429375.1 Acidobacteriota bacterium
TTGAACTCGCGGCGTTGCCCTGAAATCGACAGGTTCTGGTTGGCGCGCGAGCCGCCCTGGCGATCGCCGGCCTGACCCGGACCTGCAAACTCGGCACTGACATTCGGACTCAGGGCCACCAGCTGGAGATAATTCCTGCCATTGAGCGGGAGCTCGACAATGCGTCTGTTTTCGATAACGGTGCCGATGGTCGCATTTGAAGTTTCGACCAGCGGAGAGAACCCCGTCACCGTCGCCATTTCGGCGATCGTGCCCAATTCCAGCGTGAAGTTGACGCGCGCGGTCTGCTGCACTCGCAGTTCAACCTCGCGCGTGATGGTCTTGAAGCCGTCGAGCTCGCTCTTTACCGTGTAGGTCCCGGGCGGCAACGCCGGGACGTCGTAGAGGCCGAAGGGATTGCTCGCGGCCGTCCGGGTGGCGTTGGTCGCTTTGTTCACCACGGTCACGGTGACACCGGGCACCACAGCGCCAGTGGAATCTTTTACCTCTCCAGTGATGGCGCCCAGCGATTGCGCGAAAGATGGCGCGCAGACCAGCGACCACATCAATCCAAGGAACAGAGTTCGACGCATGGGGAAGGCTCCTCTCGATCTGGTGCGGCGCGACGACGAGGAAGGCTACGCCCGCCCGCGGGGCAAGTCAAGACATGTGTTCACCAGGGATCAGTGCGCTTGGTATAGGCGCGGCCCTTGTCCGCGGCCGGCGAGTCCCCGCCCGTGCAGATCATCGTACCGTCCTTGATCTGGTCGATCACATTGTCCTCGTTGCAGGAATTGAGGAACTTGATCCCCGCCGCTTTCGTGGCATTGAGCACACGGCGCCGCACCGCCGCCATTTGCGGTGACGCTTCGCCGCCGCCCTGATAGGTGCCGGGGCGCCCCATGATGAAGAAGCCATGATCGCCCGGACCCCATTCCGCGAAGGCGATACCCGGCACGCGGACCGAGGTTTCGACATTGGCGTCGGCGCGCGGATTCTCGATCTTGAGGCCGAACAGGAATTCGCCATCCGGGTTCATCGGCCAGGGTTCGGCGATGCGCATATATTCCTGAGGGGTCACGCCCCACACGCTCGACGCGTGGGCCTGCGAGCCGTTGCCGCGCGTGCCCTGCGACAGGCCCTCGACGTGCGGGGCGAACGGATAGCGCGCGGCCTCAATCATCAAGCGGGCGGCTTCCGGGCTTTCGGCGTTGCACAGCAGGATGCCGTGCACGCCCGCGGCCAGGGTCTGCTGGATCATCCAGGCATTGGCGCGCAAGGCATCGGTGGTGCCGGAAATGGGCAAGGTCACGATCACCGCCGGGGTCTTGTGGCCGGTGCGGGTCGGGCCGGCTTCCACCAGGCCGCGCATGAATTCCCGCAGTTCCTTGAAGTCGAGCGGACCGTGCTCCATTTCATAGGTGATGTAGTCGGCCTTGGTCGCCGCCATCTCCTTGCCCTTCTCGTAACCACCGCCGCTGATCTGTGCGTAATAGACGGGCTGGTCCTTCAGCCACAAGTCGATGACGCGGTTGACATGCTTGCCGGTGCGGGTGGTCTGCTTCGGCATGTCCGGCACCATCGCGTTGACGGGCGGCACCGGTTGCTGGGCGCCGGCCGACATCGCGGTCAGCATCGCTGCCGCCATCCCTGCCAGCAAAACCGTGTTCGTCTTCATGGAATTCTCCCCCGTGAGTGTTGGGTGTGTTGACGCGATGGCTCTTCCAGGTGAGCGCAGGTTCCCGTAAGAACCGGGACGATTATGATTCCCGCCGATGCCTTGTCAAGCGCGAATCAAGTGCTTGGGACGGCACCGCTGGCGCGAAGCGGATAAAAGTTGTGAGCGAGCGACCTTTGCCCAAGTCGCCGGTAGAATCTCTGGGTCCTGAAAGCCCAGAAACCGCTCTCGATCGCCGAAACCGCCGCCGCCACCGTCACGTGCGGTCTGGCCGCCGTCCCGCTGTGGGCGTACGTCACCGACGCCGTAGGCTTCACCATCTCGCCGCCATTCGTGCTCGTCGCTGCGCTGATCACGGCCGCGGCCGTGGCTCGCGCGCTTGCGCCGCTCGTGCGCCACGCCCTCGACAAACCTAAAGGATTGTCGCCACCAGGCGGGCTGGCCGACCTGGCGGC
>JANOZI010000540.1:0-3595 GCA_031429375.1 Acidobacteriota bacterium
CGCGCCCAGCAGCGCGGCCCCGGCAAACGCGTAGAACAGCAGGGCGTCGGTGGTGAACATGTCGCTAGACATTGAAGTAGAGAATCCCCGCCGCGGTCAGCAGCAAGTTGACGGTGGCCAGCGGCAGCAGCACCTTCCAGCCGAACGACATCAGCTGGTCGTAGCGGAAGCGCGGCAGCGTCCAGCGCAGCCACAGGTAACAGAACAACAGGAAGGCGAGCTTGATCACGAACCAGATCCAGCCGTATTCGGGTGGAATCCACGGCCCGTGCCAGCCGCCGAGGAACAGGTTCACGGCCACGGCCGAGACGGTGACCATGTTGATGTATTCCGCCATGAAGAACATGGCGAAGCGCATCGAGCTGTACTCGGTGTGATACCCGGCGACCAGCTCCTGCTCGGCTTCCGGAAAATCAAACGGGGCGCGGTTGGTCTCAGCGATGCCCGCGCAGGCGAACACAAAAAAGCCGAGGCACTGCGGGAAGACATACCACTGCGGGATGAAGCCAAGCCAGTAGCCCTGCTGCTGATCGACGATCTCGCGCAGCGACATCGAGTTGGCCATCATCACGACGGTGGCGAGCGACACGCCGTAGGCCAGCTCGTAGCTGATCATCTGCGCCGAGCTGCGCAGGCCGCCGAGCAGCGAGTACTTGGAGTTGCTGGCCCAGCCGGCGAGCACGATGCCGTAAACGCCCATCGAGGCGACGGCGAAGATCACGAGCACCGCGACGTTGACGTCCGACACCTGCAACGCCATCGGCTCGTCGAGCAGGCCGAAGAACGTGGTCGGCGCGCCGAACGGCACCGGCGCAAACGCGAGATACGCCGCCGCCACCGAGATGATCGGCGCCAGCGTGAACAGGAACGCATCCGCCGCTTTCGGCCTCAGCTCTTCCTTGAAGAACAGCTTGAGGATGTCGGCGACCGGCTGGAGCAGGCCCTTCGGGCCGACCAGGTACGGGCCGTAGCGCTGCTGCATGAACGCCGCGACCTTGCGCTCGGCGTAGACCATCACGGCCGCCATGATCTGCAGCCCCATGAACACCACGCCGACGATCGCCGAGTAGGCGATGAATTCGGGCGACGTGACGTAGTCGATGATGCCCGACACCTCAGTGCGTCTCCACTGTCGTGCGCGCGCGATACGACGCCGGCGCGGGCGGCTTGCCCTTGACGTAGGCCTCGAACTCGGGCCTGAACCACTTGAGCGTGGTCAACACCGGCGTGGCCGCGGCGTCGCCGAAGGCGCAGAGCGACTTGCCGTTGATGTTGTTGGCGACGCTTTCGAGCAGCGCGATGTCTTTCTCCGTCGACTGGCCGCCGATCATGCGGTGCAGCAGCCGGTACAGCCAGTCGGTGCCCTCGCGGCACGGCGTGCACTTGCCGCATGACTCGTGCTGGTAGAAGTGCAGCAGGTTGTCGGCCAGCCACACCATGTCGGTGGTGTCGTCGAGCGCGATGATCGCGGCCGAGCCGAGCAGCGACCCGGCGCGCTGCACGTCGTCGAAGCTGGCCGGGATGTCGATCTGATCCGGCAGCAGGATCGGCACCGACGATCCGCCGGGGATCACCGCCTTGAGCGTGCGGCCGTCGAGCGGCCCGCCGGCGTAGTCGTAGATCAATTCTTTGAGCGAGACCTTCATCGGCGCTTCGAACACGCCGGGCCGCTTGACCGCGCCGCTCACGCAGAACAACTTCGGCCCGCCGTTCTTCTCGGGCCCCAGGGCCGTAAACCAGTCGGCGCCGCGCGTCATCACGAGCGGCACGTTGCACAGCGTCTCGACGTTGTTCACCGCGGTCGGACAGTTCCACGCGCCTTCCACCGCCGGAAACGGCGGCTTGAAGCGCGGCTGCGCGCGCTTGCCTTCCAGCGATTCGAGCAGCGCCGTTTCTTCACCGGCCTCGTACGCGCCGGCGCCGCGATGCAGGTAGATCTCACAATCGAAGCCGGAGCCGAGAATGTTCGTGCCGACGAAACCGGCGCGCCGCGCATCGGCGATCGCCTTTTCCATCGCCGGAAACAGGTGATAGAACTCGCCGCGAATGTAGATGTAGGCCGCCTTCGACGCGATGGCGTAACAGCCGATCAGGCACCCTTCCACCAGCAGGTGCGGGTTGCGCTCCATCAGCAGGTGATCTTTGAACGTGCCGGGCTCGCTTTCGTCGGCGTTGCAGACGATGAACTTGGGCTTGGGCGACTTCTTGTCGACGAACTGCCACTTGAGGCCGGTCGGAAAGCCCGCGCCGCCACGGCCGCGCAGCCCCGACTTCTTGACGTCTTCGATCACCGCTTCCGGCGTCATGCCGAGGGCTTTCTTCAAGCCCTCGTAGCCTTGCTGGTGCTTGATGTAGTGATCGAACTCCGCGCCGCCCGGCGTGAATGCATACCTGGTCAGCACGGGCTCGTAATCCGGATTCGCCTTGCACTGCACCGGCGTGGTCGTCTTGCCCTGGTGATCGGTGCGCCGCTCGACCTGCAGGTGGCAGCCGTTGAGGGCCTTCAACCCGTCGATCTTCATCTGGTCCACGAGCGCGGCGGTGTCTTCGGGCTTGAGCAGCTCGTGCCAATGCTCGTTGTTCACCATCATCACGGGCGCGCGGTCGCACGCCCCGAGACATTCCATCGGCTGGATGGTGAACATGCCGGTGGGGTCGGTCTCGCCGGGCTTGATCCCGAGCTTGTGCTGCAGCTCTTCGACCACGCGCTCGGCGCCGGCCAGCGCGCACGACAGCGTGGTGCAGACCTGCAGCACGTACTTGCCCACCGGGTTGCGGTGGAACATCACGTAGTACGACACCACGTCCTCGACTTCAGCGGTGGTGCAGCCGATCACCTCGGCCACGTGGCGGCAGGCGTTGTTCGTGATGTAGCCCTGCTGCTCCTGCGCCAGGTAGAGGGCGTGGAGGATCGCCGACTTGCGATGCTGCGGCGCATAGTGCGAGGCAAATTCCTCGAAGTTCTCTCGTGCCGCGCCGGTGAAGCTGAACTCCGGGCCTTCCGGCAGCGTGACCCGCATCGAGCGGTGATGCTCCTTCGTGCCGTAGGGCATCACGGGGTGGAAACTCATCGATCCACGTCTCCCATCACCACGTCGAGCGAGCCGATCACCGCGATGACGTCCGCGATCATGCCCCCGACGACGAACTTGTGCAGCGCCTGGCAGGCATACAGCCCGGGCGCGCGCATGTGGACGCGCCACGGACGGTTGGTGCCGTCGGACACGACGTAACAGCCGTGCTCGCCGCGCGGGCCTTCGACCGGCACGTAGGCGTCGCCGGCCGGCACCTTGAAGCCCTGCGAGTAGATCAGGAAGTGCTGAATCAGCGCTTCCATTTCCGTATACACCTGATCCTTGGGCGGCGGCACGACCCGCTTGTCGTTGCACGCGAACGCGCCCACCGGCGCGATGCGATCGAGCGCCTGCTGGCAGATCTTGACGCTCTCGCGCATCTCGGCGACGCGGCACAGGTAGCGATCGTAGACGTCGCCGTTCGAGGCGCCGATGACGTCGAACTCGTAGGTGTCGTAACCGATGTACGGGAAGGCGCGGCGCACGTCGTAGTCGCCGCCGGCGGCGCGCGCGATCGGGCC
>JANOZI010000541.1:0-3046 GCA_031429375.1 Acidobacteriota bacterium
GGCCGCCGAAGCCGTGCAGAAGGCGCAGGAAGAGGGCGGCGACACCTCGAAGGGCATGGCCGATATGGCGAAGGCCATGCAAGGCATGGCGGCCGCGGTCGGCGGCGGCGGCGGCAAGCCGGTCGATCCGGTCGCGACCGATACGCTCAAAGGCACGCTGCCGCAGATTCCCGGATGGGACGCGGGCGAGCCGCGCGCCGAGCGCATGACGGCGCCGATTGCCTTCTCGCAGGTCGAGAGCAAGTACAAGAACGGCAACTCCGAAATTGACGTGAAGGTCGTCGACACCGGGTACGCGCAGATGCTGATCGCGCCGTGGGCCATGTTCCTGGCATCGGGCTACAGCCGCGAAACCAACGAGGGCTACGAGAAGGCGACGACGATTGCCGGCCATCCGGGCTTCGAGCGCTGGGAAAAGGACGCGAAGCGCGGTGAGTTGAACGTCTTCGTCGGCAAGCGGTTCCTCGTCACGATCGAAGGCGATGACCTCTCGGACACCAAGGTCCTCCACGAGATCGCGTCGAAGATGGATTTTGGGAAGATCGCTGCGTTGAAGTAGGCACCCCTAAAGGGGTGCCCTACATAAGGGGTGCCCTACATAAAGGGTGCCCTACAATCGGAATCCGGCCTTCAACGGGTCGTCGCCGTCGATCAGAAACGTGTGCTCGCCGGTGATCCACGCCGAGCCCTCGATCTCCGGGACGATCGCCGCGCGATCGCCGACCTGCACCCGGTCGACCACCCTGCCGCTGAAGGTCGTGCCGACAATGCTCTCGTGCACGAACGGCACATCGTCCAGCAGCAGGCCCATGTCGTTCAGCACGGCCATCACCGCGGCGGTGCCGGTCCCGCACGGCGAGCGGTCGACCTCGGCATCCGCAAAAATCGTGACGTTGCGGAGGTGGGCGTCGGGCAGGAGCGCCGGCGCGGTAAAAATCGTTCCGTAAATGCCTTCGAGCCCGCCGTCGATCGGGTGCACCACGCGGCGCAGCCGTTCCACTTCCCGCGCGATGGCCATGCCGAGCACGCGCAGCTCGGGCAGGCGCGCTGCGTCGATCGGCACGCCCGCGGCCTCGGCATCGACGATGGCGTAGAAGGCGCCGCCGAAGGCGATGTCGACGGGGATCTTGCGTCCGCCGATCGGCACCAGCACCGCAGGCTCGAACACGAACGAGGGGACGTTGCGGAACGCGACCGATTCCACGCGCATCGCCTCGCCCTGGTAGGTCAGGCGAGCGCGGGCCGACACGGCGCCGGCGGGCGTGTCGTAGCGCACGCTCAGCGTCCCGGGGTTGTCCGCCGCCCTGGCGCGGATCAGCTCCCGCTGCAGCGCGATCGTCGTGACGGCAATGATGCCGTGGCCGCACATCGTGCTCCAGCCCTCGTTGTGCATGAAGAGGATGCCGGCGTCGGAGCTCTTCGTCACCGGCTCGGTCAGCAGCGCGCCGTACATGTCGGTATGTCCGCGCGGCTCCAGCATGATGGCGCGGCGCAGGTGATCGAGCCGCTTGATCGCCCACGCGCGCTTCTCGAGCATGGAGCGCCCGTCGGGGCTCGGCAGGCCCTCGACGACCAGGCGCAACGGCTCGCCCGCGGCATGAGAATCGATGGTGCGGATCTTGTGGATCATTGCGGCTGGACGATGCAGAAAGAGTTTATCCGCAGATCACGTAAACTTCGTCATCACAGGTCATGCGCGCGTTTTATTCCGACCATTTCGTCTTGCCATTGCCCGATGGCCACAAGTTTCCGATGGCCAAGTACTCGAAGCTGCGCGAGCGCATCCTCGCCGAAGGGATCGTGTCGGCCGATGATCTGACCGAGGCGCCGGCGGCGTCGTGGGACGACATCAGGCTCGTCCATGACGCGGCGTATGTCGACGCGGTCGCAAACGGCACGGTGGCGCGGGACATCCAGCGCCGCATCGGTTTTCCGTGGTCGCCGCAAATGGTGGAACGCGCCCGCCGATCGGTCGGCGCCACCATTGCCGCCGCTCACGCCGCGCTGGACGAGGGCGCGGCCGCCAACCTGGCCGGCGGCACGCATCACGCGTTCGCGGATCGCGGTGAAGGCTTCTGCGTCTTCAACGACGTCGCCGTGGCCGCGCGCGTGCTGCAGCACGCCGGCCTCGCCCGCCGCATCACCGTCGTTGATCTCGACGTCCACCAGGGCAACGGCACCGCGGCCATCTTCCGCCACGACCCGTCCGTCTTCACCTTCTCGATGCACGGCGAGAAGAACTTTCCGTTCAAGAAAGAAGCGAGCGATCTCGACGCCGCCCTGCCGGATGGAACCGGAGATGATGAGTACCTTGGCGCGCTGACCGCGCATCTCGCGGCGGTCTTGAGCGGCGCCGATTTCGTGTTCTACCTCGCAGGCGCCGATCCCTACGAAGGCGATCGCCTTGGACGCCTCAAGCTCACCATCGATGGACTGCGGAAGCGCGACGAAGTCGTCCTTCGCGCCTGCCGGGACGCCGCGCTGCCCGTGGCCGTCACCATGAGCGGCGGCTACGCCACCGACATCGACGCCATCGTCACCATTCACGCCAATACGATCCGGGTCGCGTCCGGCCGCGATCGGCAACCATCGGCTCACACTGCATGGCACAACACTTCCGTCTCCTGACCGAACAGCAGGTGCAGTCCCTGCTGCCGATGCGCGACCTCATCTCGGCGATGGAATCGGCGCTCGCGCGCTTTTCGGCCGGCGAGGTGCTGCAGCCGGTGCGAACGGTCCTCACGGTCGGTCCGACGCGCGCTTACTTCGGCCTGATGCCGGCGTACGTGCCGACCCCCGGCAGCCTTGGCGCAAAGCTCGTGACGGTGTTTTCCGGCAACGCCGCCAAACAATTGCCGTCGCACCTGGCGACCATCCTGCTGCTGGATCCGGAAACCGGCGCGCTTCAAGCGCTGATGGATGGGCGCTACATCACCGAAGCGCGCACCGCCGCGGTCTCGGCGGTGTCGGCGCGCTTCCTGGCCCGGGCCGGCGCGTCGACCCTCGCGATCATCGGGAGCGGCGTGCAGGCCCGCAGCCACCTCGA
>JANOZI010000542.1:0-4805 GCA_031429375.1 Acidobacteriota bacterium
GTCGCCGTACCTGGAATTGCAGACTTCGATGCGGCCGCTGGTGGGCCGGCAGTTTCTGGGGTTCGAGGCCCCGCTCACTTTCTGAAGATCGAGGACGCTGGAGACGCTCCAGTCGCCAATGGCCTGATCCAGATAGGCATCCCAGCTGGCGTCGACGTTGTCGCCCGTTTTCAGCGTGAAGGGGTTGGCCGTCCGGGCCCAGTGGTAATTTCCCCACGAATGCGACGCAAAGAGCGTCGATGCACCCGTGAGGGTTGCGAGCAACGCTATTGCCAGAAGTCGCTTTCCGCCCGTTATTTTCATTCTTGTCTCCTTAAGGGGGCTAAACGGCTGAAGAGTATCATGCCGGCCGTGCTTTATCAACGGCCTAGCCCGGCCTGGCCCGATAGTTCGCTGAGACGCCCCTGGCCTGTCGCGTGCATGTCTTCCTCGAGCAATTCGAGCAACGCTTTCGACACCGGCCCCGGTTTGCCGTCGTGGATCTGCTTCTTGTCCCACTCGACGATCGGCGCCACCTTGATGGAGCTGCCAAACAGCATCATCTCGCGCGCGGCGCGGGCGTCGGCGACGGGAATGTCACAGACCTCGACGCCCTTGATCAGCCCGCGTTCAACCAACCGCGGCGCCAGCTCCAGCAGCCGCTTCGAGGTGCAGCCCGACAGGATCTGATCGAACTTCGGATGCCGGAACACGCCGTCCTGCGTCACGAACGCCACGTTCATGTTCGAGCTCTCGCCGATGAAGCCGTCCTTGTCGATGAAGACGCCGTTATCGAGTCCGACTTCTTTCGCTTCCATCTGCATCAGCACGTTGGGCAGGTAGTTCGTGCTCTTGGTGATCGCGTAGAGCGCCGGCTTGATCGGATACGTCGTGGTCATCACCTTGAGCCCCTCGCTGTACCAACGATCCGGATACAAGAGGCCGGCAAAGATCATGACGAAGAATCCGGGCTGCGCGCCGGCGGCCGGGGTGAGGTCGAGACTGCCCGGTCCCGACGACAGCCAATAGCGAATGCCGCCGTCAGGCTTGCCGCTGGCCGCTGCGGTGCCGATGATGATGTCGCGCATTTCCTGCCGCGTGCCCGGCAGCTTCAGTTTGGATCGCCCGGCCGACGCGATGAAGCGGTCGAGGTGAGCGTCGAGGTCGTAGACCTTGCCGCCGACGATGGCCGCGGTGTCGAAGATGCCGTGGCCGCGGTGCACCATGTGGTCGTCGAACGGCAGCACCATCAGCGCCGGGTCGGTAACGATGCCACCGAGCTGGCTCGAGTAAAAGGCGTAGTACTTGACCGGCTGGCGGGCCCTGAGGCCACGCAGGGCCTCGAGCACTTCTTCGGTTTTCAGGATTGGGAGCGTGGCAGTCATTCTCTGCATACTATTGAAGCGTTTCGACGATTCTGCAAGCGCGTGTCGATCCGGCCCTTCTTCGTTCGACGTGTAGATAGAAGGGGGAGATGGCCATGGCAACGACACGAATTCAGGCGGAAAATCTTGCAGTCGGCCGGGATTGGACGGGAATCGGGCTCTGGATCGCACAGGGTTTACTGGCGGCGCTGTTTATGTTTGCCGGGGGCATGAAGCTGGTGGCGCCGCCGGAAATGCTAACCGGACCGGTGGCGTTTCCGGTGTGGTTCCTGCGGTTGATCGGCGCCGCCGAGGTGTTCGGGGCGGTCGGGTTGATTCTTCCGGAACTGCTCAAGATCAAACGACAGCTGACGCCACTGGCGGCGGCGGGGTTGGTCGTCATCATGTGCGGGGCGACGGTGGTGAACGCGATTGGCGGCGGACCTTCGGCGGGAATCCCAACGGTGATCATCGGCGTGCTGGCCGCGACGATCGCGCGCGGCCGTCTGAACAGGATCGCGGAACGAAAGTTCCGCGCTACACCAACGACGACACCGGCGCCGCTCGCTGCGGTGACGGCGTAGCGCGAACCTTCAGGTCCGCGATCGTGCCGCGAAATACACGATGGTGGCGGCGGCAACGCACACGCCGAAGCCGAGCCACTCACCAGGCTTGAGTCCGGTGAGCAGCCAGACGATCACGGCGCACGCCAGCCACGGTACGACCCCTGGGCCGGTCTTGCGCAGTCGCCACGAGGCTAACGCGCACCCGAGATACAGCGCGAGCGCCGCGGCGTTGGCGAGGATGGCAAGTTTCTCGAACGTGCCCGAGACGGCGAGCACGAGCGCGATGACTGATTGCACCACGATCGCGGCCTGCGGCGAGCGATGCACCGGGTGCACCGCCGCCAGCGCGCGCGGCAGGAAACCGTCACGGGCCAGCGCGAACAGCATGCGCGGCATCGACAGCGTCATGCCGCCCAGGTAACCGAACATCGACACGGTGGCGCCGATGAGCAGCAGCGAGCGCGCCCAGCCGCCGAGCGACGCGCCGGCGGCGTCGGCCAGCGGCGACACCGTGGCCTGCGCGAGGCCGCTGCCAAGAATGCCCTGTGCCACGACTTGCAGCGCCACGTAGAGCGCCGTAATGCCGATCATGGCCAGCGCGATCGCGCGCGGAACGGTGCGCGCGGTGTCGCGCACTTCGCCGCTCGGCACGAGCGCGCTTTCGATGCCCGCGAAGGCGAAGATCAAGAGCAGGGAGGTGCGGGCGATGTCGGCTGCCGGGGGCATCGACACGATCCGCAGGTTCTCACTCTGGATGAAGAACGCTCCGCCGATGGCCACGACCAGCAGCGGCAACAGCTTCGCTACGGTGGCAATCGAGTTGAGCCGTACGCCGAGCGAGACGCCGCGCAAGTTGATGAGCGACCAGAAGCCGTAAGCGACGATCAGGATCACGATCTCCATCGTCCGGCCGGCCAGGACGGGCACCAGCAGGCCGACGCTCGACGCCAGGACCGTGGATACCGCGGCGGTGGCGAACGTGCCGAGCATCCACAACAGCACGCCCGAGATGAAGCCGGCGTACGCCCCGAACGCGGCGCCGACGTACGCGTACGGCCCGCCGGTCAGCGATACGCGGCTGCCGGCGTCGGCGATGCAGAGGACGATCAGTCCCATCGCCACGGCGCACACCAGGTAGGCGATCGGCGCGGCCGCGCCAAGCGAGCCGGCGACATTGGCCGGCAGGCGGAAGATGCCGCCGCCGATGGTGATGTTGATGATTCCCGCGGCGAGCCCGAACGTGCCGATCGCGCGGACCAGCGATTCGACTGGAGGCGCCGGGTTGGCGGGAGGCATGACGCGTTAGCCTAGCACCCAAGCCCCAAGCCCGAAGCCTGCTATCGTTATTTGGCATGCGCCTTTGGGATATTTCACCTCCGCTCTCGGCTGCGACGCCCGGCTTTCCGGGCGACACCATCTACTCGCAGCGATGGCACGCGCAGATCGGCCCCGGCTGTCCCGTGAACGTCAGCGCGGTCACGATGTCGCCGCACCTTGGCGCGCATGCCGATGCGCCCTTGCATTACGCCACCGGGGCCAGCGCGATCGGCGCAGTCGATCTTGATCCCTTTCTGGGGCCGTGCCGGGTGATCCACGCGATCGATCGAGGCGCGTTCGTCACGCGCGCACACCTCGAGCACGCGGTCGCCGGCCTCCACCCCACCGCGCAGAGTCCGCGCGGCGGGGGCCCCGGCCTCCACCCCACCGCGCAGAGTCCGCGCGGCGGGGGCCCCGGCCTGCCGCCCCGCGTGCTGGTGCGGACGCGCGCGACGGCGCCGGTCAAGTGGTCCGGCGACTTCGCGGCATTTGCGCCCGACACCATCGCCTGGCTTGCTGGTCTCGGCGTCCGGCTCGTCGGCATCGATTCGCAATCGGTCGATCCTGCCGAGAGCAAGACCCTCGACAGCCATCAGCAGCTGCTGGCCCACGACATGCGCGTGCTCGAGAACCTCGTGCTCGATAACGTCGAAGCGGGCGATTACGAGCTGATTGCGCTGCCGCTCAAGCTGATGGACGCTGACGCGTCTCCGGTGCGCGCGGTGTTGCGGTCGCTAAAATAAAGTGCGTACAGTGCGTACAGTGCGAAGGGTGCCTACGGTGCATTGTGCGAAGGGTCCAAGGTGCACCCGCACGTGGCACTTGTGCACCGAAGCACATCTGGAACTTTAGGAACAGTACGCACCGTACGCACATTGGGCTTATCTGCGGACGTATTGATGACAAGGATTGCCGTGGCAGCGTTGGTCTTGGTAAACGGCGCAGGTCGAACAGAATGACCCGAGTCGATTGCATCGAACGCGATCGCTCGGATCCGCTTGCGCCTCTGCGGAATCTGTTCGCGCTCGAGCGGGTCGACGCAGAGGGCCTCATCTACCTCGACGGCAACTCGCTCGGCGTGTTGCCAAGAGCAGCCGCCGATCGCATACGGCAGGTGGTGGAAGACGAGTGGGGCGTTGGGTTGATCCGCAGTTGGAACTCCGCCCCTGGACTCGAAGCCTCTCGCTCAGCCCTCGAGGCTGCTCACTCGCGACAGGCCGGGTGGATCACGCTATCGCAGCGCATTGCCGGCAAGATCGCGCGGCTGATCGGGGCAGGCGCGGAGGAAGTGGCGGTCGCGGATTCGACCTCGATCAATCTCTACAAGGTTCTCAGTGCGGCGATCGCCATTGTCCCGGACCGCAAGAAGTTGCTGTCTGAGCGCACGAACTTTCCGACCGACCTGTACATCGCCGAGACGCTGGCGCGCGCGCATGGTCTCGAGCTCGTGCTCGTCGACCACGGCGAGATCCCCGGCCACTTGACCGACCAGGTCGCGATCCTGATGTTGACGCACGTCAACTACCGGACCGGCCGCATGCACGACATGGCCGGCCTCACCCGCGCGGCGCACGACGCC
>JANOZI010000543.1:0-3660 GCA_031429375.1 Acidobacteriota bacterium
GATGCGATCGCGAACGCGCAGTGTGACGTCGACTTGACTGGCCTGGCTCTATCCGGACAGTCGCTCACGCCGGGCGTCTATTGTTTCGACACGGCGGTGACCGAGACGGGTGGCGTGTTGACGCTCAACGGGTCCTCCACCGATACCTGGATTTTCAAAATCGGAACCAGTGGCGTCGGCGCCCTCACGGGCACCAACTTCTCGGTGGTCATGCCGGGCGGGACGGTGTGCAACAACAACGTGTATTGGTGGGTCGCGCAGGACGCGACGCTCACAACGTCAAGCTTCCGTGGAACCATTCTCGCGGGTGCGGACATCACGGCCACCGGTGGAACCTTTACCGGGAATGCCCTCGCCGGCGGCAAAGGCACGACCGATGCCCCGATTGGCGCGGTCACGTTGACCGGCTCCACCATCAAGGCGTGCCCCGCAGTCGGCGGCAACGTCGTCTTCGTCAAACTCAAGTGCAACCAGGGCGTGGGGAACGGGCCCGAGGGTTGCGATCCGGGCAACTCGAATCATCACAACCCGTCGAATGACGAGCCGAACGGGACGACGACCCCCGGGCCAGGAAAGCCGGGACGTAAAGGGAAATAACAGCACTCGCGAAGCGGTAGCCCTTCCGTCGTGATTGGAATTCTGCTGCCGAATCCGTAAGTACCGGGCACGGCCCGGACGCGCGGCGCGCCACGAAATGGCGCGCCGCGCCCAATTACGATCGGATTACCTCCTCCGGCAGCGATGGCCCGACCATTGCACTTCCCTGGTCCTTCAGCCATTGGTAACGACAATTCATTAACAACCGTGAACCATTGACTTGGTGATCGAAGTCAGATCACGCGCGAGCTGACCTCGATCGGAGTGAACGTGATCATGAAGCACACCCGGGCGCTCAACTTGTTTACCAGAGCGGTATTCGCACTTACCGCCATCGCCGTCACGATGATGCCGTGCCGGGCCGCCGCCCAGGCCGTGCTCAATCCCGGCTACATCAAGGGCACGATTGCCGTCACCGGCGAGACCATCAATCAAGCGACGATCACGGCGGGCTGGATCGACCCAGCCACTGGCCTTCGCTATTCCGCTCATACCAGCCTCAATAGCGGCGGCAGTTATTTGCTGACGGTCAACGTGCCCGATGGTGTGACGGCGGAATACAGCGTCAACGTCACGTTGCGGCTCAGCGGTTCTCAGAACGCCATGGCGCTGCCCGATCACTTAGCCGAGGTCACGGCGTTCAACGAGACCGTTGCAGATTTCGTGGTGGTGCCCGGGTATATCACCGCAACGGTGACGCCGACCGGCGGCACGCTGAGCAGCCTGGTCATCACCGCGTTCGGCGCCGGCGGCGGGGCTTCGCAGGGCAACGGTGTGGGCGGCTCACTCACGTTTCCAGTGCTGCCGGATGATGTGGTGTCGGTGTTCGGCACCGCCATTTTCACCTCTGGCTTTGCCAATCTCCCCCCGCAAACAGTTTCGGTGGGCGAGGGCCAGATCGTGCCTGTGTCGTGGACGGCCACGCCGCCCCCACCGCCGGGAGTCGGCACCTTCAAGGGGACATTCGCGTTCACCGGTGCCGTGCTGGACCGGACAGATATCAACGTGGCGTGCGGCAGCTCCGCCTCGACGACGCTTTCGACCGCCAGCAATGGCGCCTTCTCATTTCCGGGTCTGATCAGCGGACCCTGCACGATGTCGGCGTTTTCGTACTTCAACAACTTCAGCAGCTCTCTCTATTTTCCTGACAGCAGTTTCACTCCCACTCGACACCCGATCCTCAACACCGGCGGAACGACCAGCGTCGACATTGCGGCCACCGCCGCTTTCTTGAAGGGAACCGTCGCGCTCACGGGGGCCATGGAGCTTGCTGAGCCGAGCTCGGTGGGTGTCACGGCATATGGCGCCGCGAGCACAACGGCCGAAGGTGGTTCTGCCGCGACGTTGGCAAACCCGCAATCGGGCGCCTACCGTCTGGTGGTGACGCCTGGAGGCTGGAGTCCTCGCGTGCTCGACTTCTTCCTCGGAAGTGACGGGGCCGCCCCCCATCTGGAAGAGTATCTGACCTTCTTCGACACCCAGGCCTACTACGCGCCGACCACGGTGGCGGCGGGGGAAACCGTCACCAAGGACCTGGCGTACGACACTGGCAAAGCGAACTTCACTTTCAGGGTGACGGGTGGCAAGCTCCTGAGCAATCCGGCGCTGTTCGGAAACTGCATTGCGTTAGACGAGACCGGCCAGGAAACCAGCTCTTACAATTTCAGCTCGTACGGCAACGAGGTGGATGTCGCGCTGGGCCACGTGACACTTGTCGGCATGGCCGGAACGTGCTCGATCGAGGCGTATGCGGATGTTGACGAGGCCAACACCAAGTTCGGCGCGGTGACGGTCGTGCTCGTCCCCCGTACCGAAGTGGAGATTGACCTCACCCTCAACACGCCGCCCGTGGTCAGCATCACCGGACCGACCCAGGTGCCGTCGGGAAGCACCAACAGCTACAGCTTCACGGTCACCGACCCTGATGTCGGCGCGGATTTCACCGTGACGAGCGTGAGTTGCGGCGCGAACGGCAGCCAGGCCGGCGCCACGGCCAAGACCGCCACGGGCGGCAGCTTCTCGTGCAAGTTCTCCGGCAACGTGACGTCGACGCTTTCCGTCCAGGTGACCGATAACAATGGCGCGCCGAGCAATATTGCAAAGCTGCTGGTGACGGTCGCAAAGGCGCCAACCACGACCGTCGTCAGCTGCCCGTCGAGCGTGCCCTACACCGGTGCGGCGCAGACGCCGTGCACTGCGACGGTGACCGCGGATGGCCTGAATCAAACGGTTTCGGTGACCTACTCCGCGAACGTCAACGTCGGCACGGCCACGGCGAGCGCGGCTTACCCTGGCGATGCCGATCACGACAGCAGCGAAGATGCGGAGACCTTCGCGATCGATAAAATCGCGACCACGACCGTCGTCACCTGCCCGGCGAGCGTCGACTACACCGGCGCGGCGCATACGCCCTGCACGGCGACGGTGACGAGCACCGACTTGAGCCAGTCGTTGACGGTAACCCACTCCAACAACGTCAACGCCGGCACGGCGGCCGCCAGCGCGGCCTATGCCGGCGACGCGAATCACAACCCCAGCGATGGCTCGGCGACCTTCGCGATCAACTCGCTGCCGTCGGCGACCGTGGTGACCTGCCCCGTGAGCGTCGACTACACCGGTGCGGCGCACACGCCGTGCGCGGCGGTCGTGACGAGCACCGACGGCTTGAACCAGCCATTGCCGGTGACGCACGCCGACAACATCAACGTGGGCACGGCGACGGCCACCGCGGCGTACGGCGGTGACGCCAATCACGCCGCCAGCAACGGCTCGACGATGTTCGCGATCAACGCGATCCCGTCGGTGACGGTGGTGACCTGCCCGACGAGCGTCGCCTACAGCGGCGCCGCGCAGACACCCTGCACGGCCATCGCGACGAGCGCCGATGGCCTGGGCCAGCCGGTGGCGGTGAACTACGCATTCAACATCATCGTCGGCACCGCCACGGCCTCGGCGACCTTTACGGGTGACGCCAACCATGGCGCCAGCAGCAATACGGCGACGTTCGCAATCACCCCACTCGTAACGGTGACGATGGTGACGTGCCCGGTCAGCGTCAACTAC
>JANOZI010000544.1:0-9287 GCA_031429375.1 Acidobacteriota bacterium
GTGGCCCGCCGCCGGACGCACGAAGTGGTCGCGCTGCCCGACAAGGACGGCGACGGGCGCGCCGGGCCGCACGTGATCCTGAGCGGTAAGCGAACCCGAGCGAACGAGCCGAAGAGCCTGCCGTCCTTGCCGAAACCGATCGTTCGCACGCGCCCGCCCTGGGGGACGCCAAGCCCAACGTTCGGCACATTCTTGCCGACGAAAAACGGGCTGGATGGTCGTGCGTCGCGCGTCGGCCTCCACGCACACGTCGCATGAACATGGCATTCCGATATTGCGCGGGAAACTGCGTGCCCGTGTAGAACCGCAGATCGGTAGAGGCCACGTGCGCCGGCAATTCGAGCGCCGGCGGCACGGCTGCCGCCGTTACCGGATCGCGTTCGCGAAGTGACGCGAATTACACCATGTTCTTGAGCGCCGCAATCAGCATGGTCACGCCGGCCAGCACCAGCAGCCACAGCACCGTTTTGCGAAATGTCACCGGGCTCATGCCCACGTAGATCCTGGAACCCCAGATCGCCGGCACGATCAGCGCGCCGGCGACGACCGACATCTGCGGCCACATGTTCCGGTGCACGCGGCCCGAGTAGACCGCCACCGCGAAGGTCGCCGCGAGCACGATCAAATTGAAGTTCTGGATCACGGCGCGGTGCGCGTCCTTGGTGTAGCCGCGCAGCGTGCACCAGAGGGCAGGGGCCAGGCCGCTGAAGCCGCTGAGCGGCGCCATGACGCCGCCGATCAGGCCGACGACTGCGTCCGCGCCGCGGCCGCCGTGATGAATGTGAGGCAACTTCGACGTCAACAGCATCGCCGAGCAGGACACCACCAACAGCGAGCCGAGCACGAGCTTGAACGGATTGGGGTCGAGCATCGGCAGCAGCTGGCTGCCGATCGGGATCCCGATGGCGCTACCCAGGACGAACGGCCAGAGGATGTCGAGATGCCAGCCGCGGCGCACCCGGATCGCCGAAATGATCTGCCCGGTCAACCCCCCGAAGATGCCCATCATGGCCGCCAGCTTGGGATCGATGAACCACACCCAGATCGACACGGCCACCATCGAAAACGCAAATCCCGAAATGCCCTGCACCAGGCCCGCGACGGCGGCGCCAAACGCCAATATCCACAACTCAGTTGTCATGTGCGATCGATTTTAATCGCAACCAGAACTGTTGCGGAAACTACCGCGGACGATCTTCACTGAATCAGCGGCGTCTGAGCGGGGCCAAGTCCGCGGTAGGTGAATTTCTGCACGCGCTTGCCTTCGTAGGTCTCACCGATGAACAGGTTGCCCTTCGAATCCGCCGCCATCACGTGCGCGCCGTAGAATTGTCCGGCCGAGTGCCCGGCCCGCCCGAACGCGCCCACGACCTCGAGCGTGTCGCGCAGCAACACCCAGATCTGCTGGTTCGTGCCATCGTTGATGATCAAATACTTCTGCGCGGCGTCCGTCGAGAAGACGATGTCCCACACCGATCCGCTGCCCAGCGTTTTCTTCGCCACGAACGCTTCCTTCACAAACGTGCCGTCCTTGCGAAACACCTGCACGCGATCGTTGGTGCGGTCGCACACATACACGAGGCCATCGCGGGCGATGCGCACCGAGTGGACGATGCGGAATTGCAGCGGCGTGACGTTGGGATCGTAGTTGCTCGGCTTGTTTTCGTTCTGCACCGCGCCGCTGAAGGGACTCGGTAGTTTTTCCCCCGCCTGCGTGAAGTACGAGTCGTCGGGCCTCTTGCCGTACGCGCCCCAGTGGCGTTTATACACGCCGGTGGTGGCGTCGAAGACGATGACGCGGTGGTTGACGTAGCCGTCGGCGACATACAGCTCGTTGGCGTCGCGATCGATCGTGAGGTTCGCGCTGCCGCCAAGATTCGCGGTGTCGTTGCTGCCGGTATTCTTTCCCTTGCGGCCGATCTGCATCACGAACTTGCCCTGGCGCGTGAACTTCAGCAGCTGCGCGTCTTTCTCGCCGCCGCCGCCGAGCCACACCACCTCGTCGTCTACATAGATGCCGTGCTCGAGGTCCGGCCATTGGTAGCCCTCGCCGGGGCCTCCCCACGACTGCAGCAGGGTGCCTGCGGCGTCGAACTCCAGCACCGGCGGCGCCGCGCGCCAGATCGATCGCGTTTCGTTTGGTTGCAGCGTCGAGGGCCGATGCACCACCCAGACGTGATCCTGACGATCGACCGCGAGGCCCGCGACCGCGCCGAGAATCCACAGGTTCGGCATCGGTTTCGGCCACATCGGATCGACCGTGAACGTTGGAACCAGCGTGCGCGGTTGGGCGGCGGTGAGCGTCACCAGGCCCACGAGAAGAGTGATGGCTGCGGTCTGTCGTCTCATCTTGACTGCCAGGCAAGCCTAACATCAAGGCTTCGGCGTTGCGACTTTGTCTCGGGTGGTGGTTATGATGCTCGCGTCATGACGATCACACGCCCCGTTGCCTGGCGCCGGGTCCTCGCCGCCGCCCTGCTGGCCGCGCCGCTCGCGGCCTGGACCCAGCCCTCGACGCCATCACGCCAGCTCCTGATCGTGGTCGATGGCCTGAGGCCCGATTACGTCACAGAAGCCGTGATGCCGAACCTGGTCGCGCTCGGGAGGCGGGGCGTGGTCTTCACGCGCCACCACTCCGTCTATCCCACGGTTACGCGCGTCAACGCCTCGTCTATTTCCACCGGCTCCTACCCGGAACGTCACGGCCTGATGGGAAACAGCGTGTTCTTCCCGAAAGTTGATCCCGCAAAGTTTCTCGACACGTCGAACCGAGGCGACCTGTTGAAGATCGTGGCGGCCGAAGGGCAGTTGCTGACGGCGCCAACGCTGGGGCAATCGTTGCAGGCGGCCGGCAAGAAAATGCTCGTCGTGAGCTCGGGCTCGACCGGGTCTGCGTTTCTCAACAATCACACGGTGTCGGGTGGTGCGATCCTGCATCCGGAGTTCACGCTGCCGGAGTCGCTGGGTGTGGACATGCAGGCGCTTGGTCCCGTCCCTGCCGAAGGCGCGCCCGATGCGCTCGATCGCTATGCCGTCGACGCGTTTCTCAAGGTGGGCCTCAAGCAGGATCCGACCGTGACGGTGCTGTGGCTCGGCGCCCTCGACGACACGGCGCACAGCAAGGGCATCGGCGCCCCGGAGACGGTGGCGATTCTCAGGCACGTCGACCGGGAGATCAAACGCGTGGAAGACGGGCTCAGGGCCTCTGGCCTGTTCGAGTCGTACGATATCTGGGTCACGTCCGACCACGGCTTCACTACGTATACGGGCGGCATCGATTTGTCCGCGGTATTGAAGCCGCACGCCCGGACGATGGCGGATGGCTCTCCGCGGATCGTGTCCGGGGCCGGCGCGATCTACGTGCGCGATGGCGACCAGGGGACGGTCGCGGCGATCGTGACCGCGCTGCAAGCGACGTCCGGCGCCGGCGCGATCTTCACGCGCGCCGCGCAACCCGGGTCACTCACCGGAAGCGTGCCCGGATCGTTGTCGTTCGAGGCGGCGCGATGGAGCCACGCGCGATCCGCGCAGATCCTGTTTTCGCCCGACTGGACCGACGCCGCGAATGCGCACGGGTGGCGGGGCACCGCCGCGTCAGGCGGCACGGCGGGCCACGGCAGCACCAGCCCGTGGGACATTCACAACACGCTGATGGCCGCCGGCCCCGACCTCAAGCGGGGCATCACGATCGAGACGCCCAGCGCGAACGTCGACTTCGCACCGACCTTCCTGAAGCTGCTGAATCTCAGCGTCCCATCCACCGTGCAGGGGCGGCCGCTCGACGAAGCCCTGGCTCGTGGCGCGGCGTTGGGCGCCGGCGCGGTGCGAGCAATGGAGCACGTCGCACGAACCGCAGACGGCTCTTACGCCGTCACTGGAATGTTCTCTGTGGTCAGCACGGGCGGACGGGAGTACCGCTACCTCGATGGCACGAGGGTGGTGAGAAAGTAATCGCATGAGGGTTCAATCGCTGTGGTTGAAGGCGCATCGCTGGATCGGCCTTGCGATCGGGCTGCCGTTGATGGTCGTCGCCATCAGCGGCGCCGTGCTGGTGTTCGAGGAGGACCTCGATCGCGCGCTCAACCCGGCGCTGTCGTACATCACGCCAGTCGATCACCTCGTTGGTGGCGGGCCGCCACTCGACGACATAATTTCGCACGCGAGAGCCGCGTATCCGGCGGCACAGCTCGGCTCAGTCACTTTTCCTGAGAAGCGGCATCATCCCCTGCAGATCAGCGCGACGTCGAAGGCGGGGCCGTTCACCATCGCCGTCAATCAAGACACCGGCCAGATCCTCGGGACCCGTTCCGCGGCCGATCGCGAATCAGGCCTGGCTCGCCGGATTCATCTGCTGCACACCCGGCTATTCGGCGGTCAGATTGGTGAGTGGCTGGTTGGGCTGATCACGGCGTTGACGCTGTTCATGGCGGCCGCCGGCCTCGTGCTGTGGTGGCCGAGAAAAATCTTCACCGTCAAGACCGGCGCCTCGGGGCGGCGGATCAATTTCGACTTGCACAACGTGTTCGGCCTCTACGCATCCGCGGCGTTCCTCTTCATTGCGTTGACCGGCATGATGATCTCGTTCGAGCGATGGACCGATCCGATCTTCATGCGCCTCAATACGGCGCCGGTGCCGCAGCTTGCCAGGGCATCAGCGGCCGTCGCGGGCGTCCCTCCGTTGAGCGTCAACGCGCTGGCGAGCGCGGCCCATTCGGCCTTGCCAGGGTCTTTTCTCAAGGGCCTGACGGTTCCCAACGGCGGAAAGAACGTCGTCGTCGCCATGATGAAGTACCCGGAAGACCGCACCCCTGGCGGCCGCAGCCGTGTGGCGCTCGATCAGTATTCAGGTCAGGCGTTGACGGTCATCAACACGCGGACGGCGCCGGCAGGGACGCGGCTCATCAATCTCAAGCGTTCGGCCCACACCGGGGACATCCTTGGTGCGGCGACGCGCGGGCTGTATTTCCTGACATGCCTGATGCTGGCCGGCCAGGTCGTGACCGGGTGGTTCATCTGGTTGAAGCGGCCTTCCCAAGCCGCCAGGGACGGAGGGCGGAACAAGGGGTAGAGCGTCTACGTCTAAGCTGTAGACCGCCTACACCTATGGCCCACACCCTTTCGCAACTGAACCCTTCGACTCGCGTGCCTCCGGCGTTGTCGGAGGCATGCTCGCTCAGGGCAGGCGTCAGCTCCACGACTGTCGTGTCGGCGCTGGTTGACATGTTTCTCCGGCTCGGTGTTCGAGAAGCCTACGGCGTTTCCGGCGGCGCGATGGCCGCGCTGTGGGATGCGATGTCGGCGAGCCGGCTTGGCGTTTACCACTTCCGTCACGAGACGGGGGCCGCGTTTGCGGCGATCGAAGCGGGCTTTGCCAGCGGGCGGCCGACGGTGCTGTTTACGACCACCGGCCCCGGATTGACCAATGCCTTGACCGGCATCATGGCGGCCCGCGACGAAGGCGCCCGCGTGATCGTGGTGTCCGCCCACACGTCGGCGGCGTCGCGGGGACGGTTTGCGATCCAGGACACCTCGCGCGCGACGTTGCCGCCGTCGCTCTATGACTCCGGACGGCCATTTCACTTCGCCACCGTCGTTGACGATCCGGCGCAGCTGGCCGCGGTGGAGTGCGGCCTCGCGGCCGGCCTCGATCGCCGCGGCGGTTTCGTTGCGCATCTCGCCCTGGATACCGCCGTGCAGCGGGCGCCCGCGAATCAACACAGCATTTCCGGCGACCGCGAGTCCGCCCCGATTCACACAGCGTCGCTGGCAGAAACAGCACCGCCCGAGCAGATCGATGCGTGCGTCGATGCTCTTCGTGATGGCCCTTTTGCCATCTGGGTCGGCTATGGCGCGCGTGATGCGGCTGCCGAAATCGCGACGCTCGCCCGTCGCATGCGCGCGCCGGTGATGTGCTCACCGCGCGGCAAGGGCATTTTTCCTGAAGACGACCCGCTCTTCGTTGGTGTCACCGGTCTTGCCGGCCACGCCTCGGTGATGCGGTACCTCGAGGAGTGCAAGCCACGGCGTGTGCTGGTGCTCGGCACTCGGCTGGGCGAGCCGACCTCGTTCTGGGATCACCGCTTTGTCGCGCCGCAAGGGTTTGTCCACGTCGACGTCGATTCCGGAGTGCCCGGGGTCGCGTTCGCGTCCGCGCCCACGCTCGCTGTTGTGGGCGACGTCGGCTCCACACTGCGGGCTGTGCTGGGCCAACTGCAGCCGACGACGGGGCGATTCCGTAGGGCACCCCTTCATGGGGCGCCGCAAGAACTGCCGCGTCCACGAATCGAGCGGGTCCAGCCGCGGCACCACGGCCTGGTGCGCCCCGAAGCGCTGATGGATGCGCTGCAAGACTGGGTGGTCGATCGCAGTACTGCCACGGTGCTGTCGGAGTCTGGAAACTCGTTCTTGTGGACGACGCACCGGTTGCGCTTTTCGACGGCGCACCGCTACCGCACCAGCACCGGGTTCGGATCGATGGGTCATGCCTCCGCCGGTGTCGTCGGTGCGGCGCTCGCGAGCGGCCGCCGCGCGGTGGCGGTCGTCGGCGACGGCGCGCTGCTGATGACCAACGAGATCAACAGCGCGGTGAAGTTCCGCGCCCGCGCGGTGTGGGTCGTGCTCAACGACGGCCGCTATGGCATGTGCGCGCAAGGTATGGACACGCTCGGGCTGTCGGCCGACGCAGAAATTCCGCAAGTTGACTTTGCCGCGTTCGCCCGCGCGCAGGGCGCCCGCGCCACTCGCGTGGACCACGAAATTCAGCTCGATGCGGCCTTTGCAAAGGCCATGACGGCAGACGGGCCATTTGTGATCGACGTCCGCATCGACCCGCGGTGCAAGGCGCCGGCCTCACTGCGCAACGCCGCTCTCGCCGGTTCACGCCCGGGGCCGCGCGCGCTGACGTTCCCGGTGTTGTAAGGACCCGCTGAGCGGCCGGACCAATGGAAAATAACACCTTCACGACCACTGTCTTCGCCCGCACCCCGGCGCCGAGAGCGTTCGAATACCTGCGACGGTTGCAGAATCTCGACGAGTGGACCCTCGGCAGCCGCATGGTCACGCGCATTGACGACGACACTGCCATGGGCACGGCGTCCGGCTATCAGACGATGCTGTGCTATCACGTGCGGACGCTGGCGGATCCCAGTCCCGACCCTTCGACAGGCTCAGGGTCGTCCCGGGCGGAGTCGAGGGACGAGCCAAGTCCAGGGGCGCGCTTCGCGGCGATCGAGTGGCAGTGCGGCTATCGCTATCGCGAGTACTTCAAGCAGTACCCCGTCTTCGTATTCCCGTCGCAATACACCAATGTTCGCGGCGACGAAGACGGCAGCTACATCCATTGGATCAGCGTGATCGATCCGGCGCGCCGGACCGAGATGATCATGCAAGGCATTGCGGCGGTGCATCACTACGAAGGCCGCGGCCTCAAGGCCGCGCTCGAGCGCCGCGAGGGCCTGACCCAGCCCGCGACGGGGCGCGTGACCGTGCTGTCTGACACGATGTGGGTCGATGCGCCAATCGAGATGGCGCGCGATTTTCTCGCCGATCGTCAGGCCCTCGCCGGTTGGGCGCCGCTGTTTCGCGCCGCCGCCGCCGCCGGTTCGTTCGTCGACGAGTACGCCAGGCGCGTCGAGGTCGAGTTTACGGCGTGCGAGCTGGGCGACTACGTGCTGGTCGAGCAGGATTACACCTACCCGGATCTCGGCGCCGTGCAGCGCTGCCCGATCGTCCTCGTGCCGAGCGCACGGGCGTTCGGTCCGGAGGCGACGGGGTTCCTGCTCCATCGCATCGCCTTTGTCGCGAGCGACGGCTCGCAGGCGTACGGCCGCACCACGGCAGCGGAGCTGACGGCGGAGAGCATGGCGATCAAGCGCCTGCTCGAGGCGCGGGCGGGCAACGTGACGAGCTTCGCACGGGGCATGAGTTACCGTGGGCCCACGGCGATCGGTGTAGCGCGGAACTGTAGTTCCGCGATCGAGAACTTCAGTTCGGCGGTCGAAGCCGCACCGCCGGACATCTTCGCGCCGGAGTTCGCTGTCGATCCCTATCCGCACTATCGCCGCATGCGCGACGACTACCCGTTGTACTTTCACGCGCCGACGCGGGCGTGGATCCTGAGCCGGTATGACGACGTGCGCCTGGCGCTGACCAACCCGTCGTTCACGACGCGCAGCTATGCCGCGCAGACGGAGCCGTTGCTCGGTAAGACGCTGATCCAGCTTGACGGGCGCGAGCACGCGCTCCAGCGTGGTTTGCTGACGCCGTCGTTCAGCGCGATCAGCATCCGCGACCGCTTTACGGATCTGATCAGCGGCACCATCGACGAGTTGATCGAGGCGGTGTCGTGTCACGGCCACGCAGATCTCGTGAAGGATGTGGTCGTGCACCTTCCGGTTCGCATCATGGCGGGCCTGCTCGGGCTGCCCGCACAGGATCGCGATCGCTTCCGCGGCTGGTACGCGGCGCTCATTCAGGGCGCGCTCAACCTCACCGGCGATCCCGCGGTGGCGGCGGCGGCGACCGCCGCGCGCGACGAGTTGGACGCGTACCTGCGGCCGCTCATCGCCGATCGTCGCGGGCACCCGGGCAGCGATCTGATCTCGACGCTGGCGACGACCACCGTCGAAGGCGACCGGTTGACCGACGAACAGATCGTTCGGTTTGCGATGTTGATGGTATTCGCGGGCGGTGAGACTACCGAACAGGGGCTCTCCACCACGTTGCGCAACCTGCTGGCACATCCCGGCGTGCTGGAAGCCGTGCGGCAGGACCGATCGCTACTGCCGCGCGCGATCGCCGAATCGTTCCGCCTGACCGCGCCGACCCACATGGTGCCGCGCCAGACGCGCGACGAGATTCAGGTCTCCGGCGGCCTGCTGCCGGCGGGGGCCGAGGTGATGTGCTTTCTGGGCGCGGCCAACCGCGACGAGCGCCGCTTCGCCGATCCGGACCGCTTCGATTTGCACCGGCACGAGTCTGATCCGGAGCGTGCGTTCACCGGTCAAGCGGCGCACCTGGCGTTTGGCGGCGGCCGGCATTTCTGTCTTGGCGCGGTACTGTCGCGCTTCGAAATCGAGGTCGCGGTCAATCGGATCCTCGATGCCCTGCCGGACCTGCGGCTCGCCAGCGCCACGGCGCCTCCGGATCTGGGCCTGTTTCTGCGCGGCCCGTCGACTCTTCCCGTTCGCTTCACGCCGCAGGGATGATTGGGGCGCGGGGACGAAAATCACAGTTTGGGTTGTTTAGGGTCAGGCCGGGCCCGCCGGGGGGGGGGGCGGCCCGGCCCC
>JANOZI010000545.1:0-4258 GCA_031429375.1 Acidobacteriota bacterium
GTTGTTCAAGGCGCGGCCCAACTTCGTGCTGATCCCGAACATGCCCGACCGCGGTGTCGCCGCGGACTACAGCTGGCTGCGCGGCCAGCTTCCCGATGGCGAGCTGCAGAAGATTCAGGCTGGGGCCACCGATCGCCCGGAGGTGCAAAAGACGTTCGGCATCCAGGCCCGCAACCTCGCGAAGCTTGCCGCGGCCGGCGTGAGGATCGCCGTCGGCACCGACGGCAATACACCGTGGGCGCCGCATGTGGAGATGGCCGACATGGTCGCATCGGGCATGACGCCGGCACAGGTGATCGTGGCGGCGACGCGCAACGCAGCCGAGTTCGTCAGGGTGCCCAACACCGGCACTATCGAGGCCGGCAAGACCGCCGACCTCCTGGTGCTCGACGCGAATCCGCTCGACGACATCACGAATACGCGAAAGATCTCAGCGGTCTATCTGCGCGGACAAGCGGTCGATCGGAATCCGTAGAGGCGGGTCTTTGCTCCACTCGGTAAGCAAGAAAACGTCAGACTTTCGGCCACGCCTTTCGAATCGCGCCGGCAATGGCGTCAAGGGGCCGCTTCATCGCGCTTCCCTTGCGCCAGACCATGACGATTCTTCGCATCGGCGCCGGTGACTTGAACCGGCGCACCGCGAGCTGACCGCGCCGGTTCTCGACCGCGAGCGCGAGCCTGGGCAACAACGTGACGCCGTTGCCGCCGCCCACCATCTGCACCAGCGTCGAGAGGCCGGTGGCATTCAGGTCGGCCGCGCGCGCGCCCCTGGCGCCGCAGAGCGCGAGGGCCTGATCGCGAAAACAGTGGCCGTCATCAAGCAGGAACACCGTCGCGCCGTCGAGCAGGGCGGGCGAAGCCGGACCGCGGTGTTTCATCAGCGCATGGCCCGGCGCCGCCGCCAGCACGAACGGATCGTCGCCGAGCGGCGCATGCTCGAGGTGCGCCATCCGGTCATCCAGCGCGACGATCGCGCCATCGAGCCGGGCGTCGTCGATCTGATCGACCAACGGCGCGGTTTTCTCCTCGCTCCAAATCAACCGCAAGTTCGGGAGCCGCGCTTTGAGCGGCGCCGCCACTTCCGGCAATAGATACGGGCACACCGTCGGAATGACCCCGAGCCGCAGCGTGCCGGTGAACGGGTCGCCCTGTTGCCGGGCGGTATCGTCGAGGTCGCGCACCGCGAGGAAGATCTGCCGCGCGCGATCGACGATCGGCGCACCCGCCGCCGTGACGCGCACGCCGCGCGGACCACGCTCGAACGCCTGCACGCCGATCGCGCCTTCGAGCTGCGCCACTTGCGCGCTCAGCGACGGCTGCGACACGCCGCAGGCCTCCGCCGCCTTGCGGAAACCACCGAGCTCCGCGACCGCCACGAGGTACTGGAGCTGGCGCAATGAATACGGGACCGTGTCCCACCAAGCCATAGGACAAGACTATCAGTCTTAGAGAAACGATATGTTTGAAGGCGGCGCGACCCGTCCGTATACTCGCCGGCAACTATGACTACCGAAGCCACGTGCCCGTTCAATCACGCCAGCGGCGGCGGCCGCACCAACCGCGACTGGTGGCCGACCCACCTGCGGATCGATCTCCTCCACCAGCATTCCGCCAAGTCCGATCCGATGGACCCGGATTTCAATTACGCCAGAGAGTTCAAGAGCCTTGACCTGAAGGCGGTCAAGCAAGACCTCGTGGCGGTGATGACCGATTCGAAGTCGTGGTGGCCGGCGGACTTCGGCCACTACGGGCCGCTGTTCATCCGGATGGCGTGGCACAGCGCGGGCACCTACCGGGTCGGCGACGGCCGCGGCGGCGGCGGCCGGGGTCAGCAGCGTTATGCGCCGCTCAACAGCTGGCCCGACAACGGCAACCTCGACAAGGCGCGCCGGCTGCTGTGGCCGATCAAGCAGAAGTACGGCAAGAAGATCTCGTGGGCCGACCTGCTGATCCTCACCGGCAACGTCGCGCTCGAGTCGATGGGCTTCAAGACCTTCGGCTTTGGTGGCGGCCGCGCGGATGTGTGGGAGCCGGATCAGGACGTCTATTGGGGCGAGGAAGCCGCGTGGCTCGGCGACGATAAGCGGTACTCCGGCGACCGCCAGCTCGCCAACCCGCTCGCGGCGGTGCAGATGGGCCTGATCTACGTGAATCCGGAAGGCCCGGAAGGCAAGCCCGATCCAGTCGCAGCAGCGAAAGACATCCGCGAAACCTTCAAGCGCATGGGCATGAACGACGAGGAGACCGTGGCGCTGATCGCCGGTGGCCACACCTTCGGCAAGACCCACGGCGCCGGCGTTCCCGATCATGTCGGCCCCGACCCCGAGGGCGCCGGCATCGAGGCGATGGGCCTCGGCTGGACCAGCACGTTCGGTTCGGGCCTTGCGGGCGACGCCATCACCAGCGGCCTCGAAGTCACGTGGACCACCACGCCGACGAAATGGAGCAGCGATTTCTTCACGCACTTGTTCAAGTTCGAATGGGAACTCACCAAGAGCCCCGCAGGCGCGCATCAGTGGCAACCCAAGAACGGCGCCGGTGCCGGCACGGTGCCGAACGCGCACGATCCGTCCAGGCGGATCGCGCCGAACATGCTGACCACCGACCTCTCGCTGCGGGTCGACCCCGCCTACGAAAAGATCTCGCGGCGCTTCCTCGAGCATCCCGACCACTTCGCGGACGCCTTTGCGCGCGCCTGGTTCAAGCTGATGCACCGCGACATGGGTCCGCGCTCGCGCTATCTCGGCCCCGAGGTCCCGAAGGAAGATCTGATCTGGCAGGATCCGATCCCCGCGGTTGACCATCAGCTGATCGATGCGAACGACGTTGCGGCGCTGAAGCACACCATCCTCGCGTCGGGGCTGACGGTCTCGGAGCTGGTCTCGACGGCGTGGGCATCGGCGTCCACCTTCCGCGGCTCAGACAAACGCGGCGGTGCGAATGGCGCCCGAATCAGGCTCGCGCCACAAAAGGACTGGGCCGTCAACAAGCCGGCGCAGTTGGCGAAGGTGGTGAACACGCTCGAGCATATCCAGAGCTCGTTTAACACCGCACCAAAAGGCGGCAAGAAGGTCTCGCTCGCCGACCTGATCGTGCTCGCGGGTTGCGCCGGCGTCGAGCAGGCCGCACAGAACGGCGGCCAGACGGTGACCGTGCCGTTCACGCCCGGACGCATGGACGCCTCTCAGGAGCAAACGGATGTCGAGTCGTTCGCCGTCCTCGAGCCGGTGTCCGACGGCTTCCGCAACTTCCCTAAGGCGCGCCTGGCCGTGTCGCTGGAGGCGCTGCTCGTCGATCGAGCGCAGTTGCTGACGCTGACCGCGCCAGAGCTGACGGTCCTGGTCGGCGGCATGCGCATGCTCAACACCAACGTCGACGGTTCGAAGCACGGGGTCTTCACGCAGCGGACCGAGGCGCTGACCAACGACTTCTTCGTCAATCTGCTCGACATGCGCACCGCGTGGAAACCGGCGTCGGAAGCCAATGAACTGTTCGAAGCCCACGACGCCGCCACCGGTGCGCTCGAATGGACCGGCACACGCGTCGACCTGCTGTTCGGCTCGAACGCGCAGCTGCGGGCCGTCGCCGAGGTCTACGGCAGTGCGGACGCGAACGAGAAGTTTGTCCGCGACTTCGCCGCCGCCTGGAACAAGGTGATGAACCTCGATCGTTTCGACCTCGCGTAGAGGCGGGTCTTCAGACCCGCCTGCTCCGACCAAACGCCGCTACTTGAGTGGCGGCGTCGTGGCCGGCGCCTTCCGCGCGTGCGTGGCCTGTTCGAATGCGTAGGCGAACTTGAACAGCGTCGGCTCGCTCCACTCCGGCCCGAGCAGCTCGAGGCCGACGGGCACTCCGATCGGTGCGGTCGTCGTGGGCGGTGAGAAACCGCCGGGGAACGTCAGAGCCGGGAAGCCGGTGCTGTTGCCCAGCACGCCGTTGCGGTCCGCCTGGTCCTCGCCGATCGGCACGACCAGCCGCTTCTGGTGCGGGTAGAGGATCGCGTCGAGCCTGTTGGCCGCCATCACCGTCATGACCGCCTGGCGGAGGAGGTTGCGCCGATTGATCATCTGCTGATATTCCGGCGACGAGGTGCCGTTGACGACTTGTTGATCGCCCTCCAGCCCACGGCGCATCGACGGGTGGAACTCACCGCGCGCCAGAAACTCGGCGAGCGACTTGACCGGCGCGGCCGGCCCGAGACCCGCCAGATAGGCGTCGAAGGCGGCCTTGAACTCGAAGCTCATCAGGCTCAAGCCCC
>JANOZI010000546.1:0-3940 GCA_031429375.1 Acidobacteriota bacterium
TGCGATCGGCGGTCCGGTGTATTGGATCCGAAACATCGCCTACAACCTGCCAGGCGGGTCGAGCCGGCTGACCAGCGGCTCAGCGGGCGTGGTGTTCTATCACAACACCATTCTCAGCGAAACCGCAGCGCAAGGAGCGTCGAACATTCACTGGCGCAATAATCTGTTTCTTGGTCAGAATGCCGCGCCGGCAATTTTCTCGATCAATACCTTCACGAACTACACCTCATCGGATTACAACGGATTCCGCCCGAACGCCGGGGCGGCGGTGTCATTCGCGTGGAACTCGCCCCCCGACGGGGTCACGTCGGACTTCAGCGGGCTGGCGGCACCTCCACCGGGTGGCGCGGCGGCCCGGCTGCAGCCGCGACGGTTCACCACGCTAGCCGAGTACAGCCAGGCCACCGGGCAGGACAGACACAGCATTGCGGTCGACTACGACATCTTCGTGAATGTGCCGGCCTTGAATGCGCAGGATCTGTCAACGGTGCAGAAGGTCTACAAGCCAGAGCTCCTGGACTTTGCGTTGAAGCCGACGGCCATCGCGGTGGACAAAGGAGTGGCGCTACCAAACGTCAACACGAACTTCGCCGGTCGGGCGCCCGATCTCGGCGCGCTGGAAGTCGGCAGGTCGGCGCCGCAGTTCGGCCCCCGCCGCTAGGCGGACACGGCCCGCGAGTCCCAGGCTCCCTTCCCCGCCGCGCAGCAGCTCCGATCCGTGCTGTGCCCTGGCGAACCCGCGAACCCGTTAATCCGTATACTCGAGGAAGAGGTTACCTCCATGCGCAGTAAGCTCGTCCTGTTCGCCCTTATCCTGTCGGCCGGTCTCAGCGTCACCGCCTGCGATATTCAGGCCGGAGAAGGCGGGTTTAGCCTCGGGGTGGCCGCCGGCAAGGCCCAGGAAACGTGGACGCGCAGCTACAAGCTGGCCCCGGGCGGCCGGCTGGAGCTGATCAACACCAACGGCAAAATCAGCGCCGAGCCCGCCGAGGGCGACTCCATCGAGGTGAGCGGCGTGCGCACCGCCAAGGCCTCGTCAGACGAGGCGGCCAAGGAGCTCCTCAGCAAAGTCGAGATGCGCGAAGAGGTCGGCCTCAGCAGCGTGCGCATCGAAGTCAGGACCCCGCGGTTCAGCGGCATGTCCGGCCATTCGGTGGAATGGACCATCAAGGTGCCCAAGGGCGTGAACGTTGACCTGCGAACCGTGAACGGCGGCGTGCGGCTCAATGGCTTGCAGGGCGACATTGCTGCCAAGACGACCAACGGCGGCGTCTCCGGAACAGGCATCGTCTCGCAGAACGTGCAGGCAACCGCGGTGAACGGCGGCATCGAAATCGAGTTCGGCGCGCCGCTCTCGGCCGACGGGAAGATCGAATTCGAAACGGTCAACGGCGGCGTCGAGATTGGCCTGCCGTCGGAAAGCAAGGCGACCATCAGCGCCCGCTGCGTCAACGGCGGCGTCAAGGTGATCGACCTCGACGTCAAGAAAGACACCGAGGGCACAAGCGAGCGCGAGTCGAAACGGCGCCTCGACGGCACGTTGAACGGCGGCGGCGCCCGCGTCACGCTCAATACCGTCAACGGTGGCGTCACCGTGCATCGGGTCGGGTCGACCACTTCATAGACGGCTTGAGGCTCGAGGCCTCGAGCCCAAGCCCAGGCCCCTAGTCCCGAGCCCCAAGCCCCAAGCCAATGCAGCAGCCGGGTTACACTGGCTGCTGATCCGTGAACGAAGATAAATCCACCCGCTATCACCGGCTGCGTCGGCGAGCCGACCTCCTGGGGACGGCCGCCGCCGGCCTGGTGCTGTTGGCCCTGATCGTCAGCGGCGCTGGTTCCCAGATGCGCGAGTGGGCTGCCGCGGTCTCTAGCTTCATCCCCGGCGGCTTCGATGATGCGATGACCGTGGCGTTATATGCGGTCATGGTGATGGTCCTGCTGCAACTCGTCGAGCTGCCGGTCGCGTTCTACCAGGGCTTCCTGCTGGAACATCGCTACGGCCTCTCCACTCAGACCGGCCGGCATTGGCTCTCGGATCAGGCCAAGGGCGTGATGCTTGGCACTGGCCTCACCGTCCTCGCCGCTTCTGTTGTGTTCCTGACGCTGCGCGAGTGGCCCGGGTGGTGGTGGCTGGTGTCGGCCGCGACGTTCGCGATCGCGATGGTCGGGCTGGCGCGGCTCGCGCCGGTGTTGCTCCTGCCGATCTTCTACCGCTTCAAGCCGCTCGATCGTCCGGCGCTCGTCCAGCGGCTGCTGGGGCTGGCGCGCAAGGCCCGCACCGATGTCGTCGGCGTCTTCGAGTGGGTGCTGAGCGGGCATACCAAAAAGGCCAACGCGGCGCTGGCGGGCATGGGCACGACGCGGCGTATCTTGCTGTCTGATACGCTGCTGGCGGATTATTCCGAGGATGAGATCGAGGTGATCCTGGCCCACGAACTGGCGCATCACGTGCATCGCGATTTGTGGCGCGGTATCGGCATGCAGACGCTGGTGCTGGCCGCCGGGTTTTGTCTCGCCGACCTCGTGCTGCGGGCGCTCGCGGATCCGCTCGAGCTGCGGGGCCTGTCGGATCCGGCGGCGTTGCCCCTGTTGTTGCTGGTGGGGGGCGTGTGGTCGCTCGCGGTGCTGCCGCTGGTGAATGCCCAGTCACGATCGCAGGAGCGCGCGGCCGATCGCTATGCCCTCGCGACCACCGGCAACGTTGACGCCTTTGTGACCGCGATGAAGCGGTTGTCACAGCAGAACCTGGCCGAAGAACACCCGTCGCAGCTGGTGCGATGGCTGTTCTATTCGCACCCGCCGATCCACGAACGGATCGAGGCGGCCCGGGCTTTCTCTCGAGAGGATCACCATGCAGCATAGACTTGGGACCTGGGGCGTGAGGCTTGGGACTTGCGCTCTGATGCTTGCGATCGCCATGAACGGATCAGCCCAATACTCGAAAAAGACCCTCGTCGCGCATCGCGGCGCGTCGGCTTACGCGCCCGAGCATACGCTGGCGGCCTACAAGCTGGCGATCGCGCAGGGCGCCGACTACGTCGAGCAGGATCTCGCCGTCACGAAAGACGGCGTGCTGATCTGCCTGCACGACGCCAGCCTCGAGCGCACCACCAACGTCGAACAACTCTTCCCGACCCGCGTCAGCACGCAGACGATTGAAGGCAAGACCCGCCGGGCGTGGCTCGCCAACGACTTCACCCTGGCCGAGATCAAGTCGCTCGACGCCGGCTCGTGGTTCGACGCGAAATTCAAGGGCGAAAAGGTGCCGACGTTCGACGAGGCGGTCGCGCTGATTCGAGGTCAGGCGGGAATGTTTCCGGAGTTGAAGGTGCCGGAGATCTATGCGGGCCGCAACGTCAATTTCGAAGCGCTGGTCGCCGCTGCACTCGACAAGAACGGACTGCGCGGGCCGAAGGCGGATCCGAAGACGCCGGTGATCCTGCAGACGTTCGGCCAGCCGAGCGCGCGCACCCTGGCGCAGATTAAGATCGGCGTGCCGGTCGTGCTGCTGCTCAACAGCGCCGCCGGGTTCGAGACCGCCGCGCAGCTCAAGGCGTGGAAGGGGATCGTGCAGGGCTTCGGCCCGGCCAAGGCGATCGTGCTGAAAAATCCGGATTTCGTGAAGTGGGCGCACGCCGAGGGCATGTCGGTAACGCCCTATACATTCCGCTCGTCAGACAGCGGTGGCTTCAAGGACGTCGCGGCGGAGATGTCGCACTACCTTTACACGCTGGGCGTCGACGCGGTGTTCACGGATAACCCCGACAAGTTTCCACGGAAATAAAATAACCAAGAACCAATTACGAATAACCAAGACGCGACTTTGGTTCTTGGTTCTTGGTTATTTTGGTTTCACAACGAGCGTACCCTTCATGTCTTTACATTCCGGATCGCTCGTGAGATTGCAGTAAAACGGAAACGTGCCCGGCTTGTCGGCGCG
>JANOZI010000547.1:0-1591 GCA_031429375.1 Acidobacteriota bacterium
GTCCAGTGCCGCACGGCGGCATCGGACTGGGCGTCGGGAAAACAGATCATCCCCGCATCAGCGGTCGGCAGATTCTTCACGGCGTGGAAGCTGAACACGCTGACGTCTCCCTCGGCACCGACGTGCCGCCCGTGGAGACGCGTGCCGGACATGTGCGCCGCGTCGAGTATCAGGCGCAGTCCCCGATCGCGGCAGAGCCGAACCATGTCGTCGAGCCGGCCCGTGTTGCCGCCGAGGCCCACGAAGATCACGGCGCGCGTGCGGGGGGTGATGCGCTCAGCCACCGACGCCGGGTCGAGACACAGGTACTCGTCCACGTCGGCAAACACCGGCTGCAACCGTTCGTAGAGAATCGCGTGATTGCTCGACACGAACGTCAGCGGTGTACTGATGATCTCGTCGCCCTCGCTCCAGCCGTCGCGCTCCTTCAGCAGGCGAACGGCCAGGTGGAGGCCTGCGGTGGCGGAGTTGAGGAAATGCGCGTGCGGCAATCCGGTGTGGGCCTTCCAGGCCTCTTCGAACTCGTTGGTCTTGTAGCCGAGCCCGGTCCACCCCTTCTCCAGGCACTCGCGCACTTGACCCAAGCACTCGTCCACACGGAAGGTCGGGACGAACAACTGAATCGGTTTCATAAGATTCTTCCGGCCAGGCGGAACGGCCGTGGAAATGTCGCGCCGCTAATTGTATCCGCTAGAATATAGAGCTTTGTGGTGGGCCGGTCGTGTCCGGAAGAGATCCCGCGGTGATTACCTTGACAGGCATCGCTTGAGCCATCAAGATCGCTCCTTGTTCATCGCGTGAACGCCGCTCGATCCCGCGTTCGCCGAGCCGCTGCGGTGGCTTTGTAGTTGACGGGCACGAAGTGTGCCCGGTTGAGAGTCCACACACCTAAACCATTATGAATCGCAATCACTCTCTGGACGGAAAGAGCGTGCTGATCACCGGCGGTACGGGCTCATTTGGCCAGCGCTTCGTTCGTTCGGTGCTCGAGCGTCACGAGCCCAAGCGCGTGGTGATCTACAGCCGGGATGAGCTCAAGCAATTCGACATGCAGCAGAGCGAGCCGTTCCGGACGCGGCACGACGTGATGCGCTTCTTCATCGGCGATGTGCGGGACGAGGGGCGACTGCGCAAGGCGATGGAGGGCGTGGATGTCGTGGTCCACGCCGCCGCGCTGAAGCAGGTGCCGGCGTGCGAATACAATCCCTTCGAGGCGGTCAAGACCAACATCCTTGGCGCAGAAAACGTCATCAACGCTTCCCTGGCGAGCGGAGTGCGCCAGGTCGTTGCCCTGAGCACGGACAAGGCCGCGGCGCCGATTAACGTCTACGGCGCGACGAAGCTGGCCTCCGACAAGCTCTTCATCGCGGCCAACAATCACAAGGGAAGCCACGACATCGGCTTTTCGGTGGTGCGGTACGGCAACGTGATGGGGAGCCGCGGGTCGGTGATTCCGTTCTTCCTCGAGCGGCGCCAGGCCGGTGTCCTGCCGGTGACCGACGAGCGCATGACCCGGTTCAACATCACGCTGAGGCAGGGTGTGGACTTCGTGCTGGCGTCTCTGGCGCGGATGTGGGGCGGCGAGCTGTTT
>JANOZI010000548.1:0-2138 GCA_031429375.1 Acidobacteriota bacterium
GACGATTGCGCTCGCGGCCGAGACGATTGCCGGCGCGATGGACGGCCGGCTCGTGTCAGGGGACGCCGAGCACTACGTGACCGGGTTTTCGATCGACACGAGGACGCTGGCCTCGGGCGATCTGTTCTTCGCGATCGTGGCGGCGCGCGACGGCCACGATTTTCTGGGCGCGGCGTTCAGGCGCCCTGCCGCAGGCGTCGTGGTGAGCCGGCCCATCGCGGTGCCGGAAGAGGCGGAGTCGTTCGGGATCGAGGTGGCCGACACGACACGGGCGTTGCAGGACCTCGCGCGGTTCGTGCGGCAGCAGTCGGGCGCCAGGGTCGTGGCCATTACCGGCAGCGCCGGCAAGACCACGACCAAGGACGCGATTGCGGAGTTGTTGAGCACGCGTTACCGGGTGGTGAAGAACAAGGGCAACCTGAACAACCACCTCGGGCTGCCGCTCTCGCTGCTGGAGTTGCGGCACGGCGCGGACGTTGCGGTGATGGAGCTGGGCATGAATCACGCGGGTGAAATCCGGACGCTGGTGAACGTCGCCACGCCGGAGGTCCGCGTGTGGACCAACGTCGGCGAGGCGCACATCGGTTACTTCGGATCGGCAGACGGGATCGCCGACGCCAAGGCCGAGATCCTCGAGTTGGCGTCGAGCGACGACCTGCTCGTGGCCAATGCCGACGACCCTCGCGTCATGGCGCGCGTGCCGGCCTTCGCGGGCCGCCGGATCACCTTTGGCCTCGACGAGCCGGCCGACGTCCGCGCGGTGGATGTCGAAGATCTCGGTCTTGCCGGCTCGCGCGCCAGGCTGGTCACGAGCCAGGGTGAGCGCGAGATCCAGGTGCCCCTGCTCGGACGCGGCCACCTTTCGAACGTGCTGGCAGGCGCCGCCGTCGCCCTCGACATGGGTGTCGGGCTCGACCAAATCGTCGCCACCGCCGCCACCCTGCAGCCGTCGGCGCGCCGCGGCGCCGTGCTGCGGCTGCCCAACGGCGTCACGGTGATCGATGACTCCTACAACTCGAGCCCGTCCGCGCTGAAGCGCGCGCTCGACGTGCTGGCCCACACGTGGGCCGCGCGCCGCATCGCCGTGATCGGCGAGATGCTGGAACTCGGCGATCTGTCGACCGAGCTCCACCAGGATTGCGGCCGCGCGGCGGCCGGCAGCGGGCTGATGCGCCTGGTCACCGTCGGCGGCGCTGCCGCGCGCGCGCTGGGAGCCGCCGCCATCGATGCCGGCATGCCGGCGGGCCTGGTGCTGCACTTCGATACGAGCGCCGAGGCGGCCCAGGCGCTGCCGTCGCAATTGACGTCAGGCGATGTCGTGCTGGTCAAGGGTTCGCGCGGGACGCGGACGGATGTCGTGGTCGAGCAGCTCACCGCGGTGTTCGGCTGATGCTGTACCACCTCCTCGTCTCGCTCTACCCGCAGGTCCCGGTCTTCAACGTCGCGCGCTACATCACGTTCCGGACGGCGGCCGCCAGCATGACGGCGCTGCTCATCAGCCTCGTGATGGGTCCGTGGCTGATCCGGCGGCTGCGTGATTTCCAGATCGGCCAGGTGATCCGTCAGGAAGGGCCGCAGTCGCATCGCGCCAAGGCGGGCACGCCGACGATGGGCGGAGTCTTGATCCTGATGGCGGCCCTGGTGCCGACGTTGTCGTGGGCGGATCTGACCAACCCGTTCGTGTGGATCGCCGTGGTGTCGACGGCATCATTCGGGGGCATCGGCTTTCTCGACGACTACTTGAAGGTGACGCGGCGCTCGTCGGGCGGTCTCGCCGCCCGCTACAAACTGGGCCTCCAGGCACTGGTCGGCCTCGGCGTCGCACTGGTGTTGATGTGGCTCGCCAGCTCCAACCTCTACAACACCCGGCTGATCTTCCCGTTCTTCAAGCAGCTCATTCCCGACATCGGGTGGCTGTACGTGCCGTTTGCGATGTTCTTCCTCGTGGCCTGGAGTAACGAGGTGAACCTGACCGACGGGCTCGACGGGCTGGCTATCAGCACGTTCGCGGTGTCCGCTGCCGCCTACACCGCGCTGTCGTACATCGTCGGCCATCGCGTGTTCGCCGAGTACCTGCTGCTGGTGCGCTTCGCGCCGGCGGGCGAGCTGACGATCTTTTGCGGCGCGCTGGTCGGCGC
>JANOZI010000549.1:0-3988 GCA_031429375.1 Acidobacteriota bacterium
CCACGCATCGTGCTTCATCGCCGGCACGGCGTCGGCCAGCGCCTCGAGCGCCGCCCGCTCGCAGCTGACGATGCCGAGATCGATCGGCAGGTTGCGGCCGATGTCTTCGTGGGCCTGGTCGATGCGGATGTAGCGCGCGTCGGGCCCGAAGGCGAACTCGCCCACCGTCGGCATGCAGTGCTGGCCGGCCAGGATCACGAGGTCGGCGCTCGCCAGCGCCGTCGGCGCCGCATTCGCGCTGAGCGGGCTCGCGTCGGAGAACTGCCCTTTCATGGCGCCCGATTCGACCACGGGAATCTGCGCCTTCTCGGCAAAGCGCTTCAACGCGTCCCACGCCTTGGCGTAGAACACGCCGTTGCTCGACACGATGATCGGCCGTTCGGCCTTGCGAATCATGTCGATGGCCGTCGCGATGTCTTTCGGTGACGGATGCGGCCGCGAGTCCGTGCGGTAGCGGGTCTTGTCGTAGAACGACTCGAGCTCGGTCGCGTCCTTGAACCGGGCGGCGGCGACTTCAGACGGGAAATCCAGGTGGACCGGGCCAGGCACGCCGCTCTTGAGCTGGCGGAACGCGTAACCGGTGTACTCGTGAACGCGCCGCGGGATAATCAAGCGCTTGCCGTACTTCTTCAGCCCTTCGGTCGTCGGCTGTTGGTACCCGAGCTGAATGCCCGACTCGGTGTCTTCCTGCCCGATCGACATGTTGCTGGCGACGACGAGCAGCGGCGTGCGGGCGGCGTTGGCGCAGGCGATCGCGCAGATCATGTCGGTAAAACCAGGGCCCTCGGTGCCCGACGCGACGGCAATCTCGCCGGTCACGCGAATGAACGCGTCCGCCGCATGCGCCATCGAACCTTCGTGGCGGCCGCCGAACGCCGGAATGCCGGCCGTGGCCAGCGCGTGCACCACGGGATAGTTGCCGGGACAGGCGAAGAGCGCCGCGACGCCTTCCTCCTTGCACGCGCGCGCAAACACCTGCGCGCCCGTCATCGGAAACTCGAACCGGATCGGATCGGCCGCCGCCCCCGCCGCAAACTCGGCCGGGACGCGAATCGGGGGAACGCCGCTCGCCGCACCTTGCGCGTCATCCCTGGCAGCAAGAGCGGGCGCGCCACCGAGCGCGGCAGCGGCGGTGGCCCCCGCGCCGGCCACAGCCTTCCGCAGAAACGTCCGCCGGCTCTGGTCCGGCTTGCGCGTCGGTCGCTTGATCATTTCGATTCTCTAGAAATTGACTTGCGCGCCGAACCGCAAATAGCGGCTCGTCTGGATGCCGGTCGGGTTCAGCCACACCCGCGCGGCCGGCACCGCGCCGAACGTCGTGTTCAGCGTGGTCACCGTGCCCGCGTTGAACACGTTATAGATGTCCACCATGCCCTGCAGGCGGTAGCGGCCGAACCGGAATGTGCGTGCGACCCGCAGGTCGAGGTTGTTGATGTAGTCGCGGTACATCGTGTTCGGCTCGACCAGGTTGACGGTCAGCTGCGCCGCGCCGGCAGTGCTGGTGATGATCGGCCGGCCGGCGATCGCGCTCGTCACCGTGTAGTTCGCGGCGATGTCGGCGCCCGGCCTCATGAAGAAGGCGCCGCTCAACTGGAAGCTGTACGGCAGCTCGTAGGCGCCCGACAGCTTGAACATCGTCCGGAACGGCGACGTCGGCGCGCAAAAGCGCAGGGTGTTCGGATTGTCGCGCGCGGTGCCGTCGCAGTTGTTGGTCTCGAGCCTCTCGGTGGTCACGCCGCTCACCAGGAACGCCTTGGCGCCGATGCGGGCCATGACATTGAGATCCACGCCGTTGTAGACCCGCGTATTCAAGGTCGAGAACGTCCGCAGGTTGTCGGTCGCCACGCCGACCTTGTTCGGGTTCAGGGTCCAGAGCTCGATCGGGTAGCCGCCTCCGCCGGGCAGACGCGGATCGGCCGGCGCCGTGATCGTAAACGCCGTCCACTCGCTCGCGCTCAGGTTCTGATTGTCCGTGACCGCGAGGTTGCCGTAGGTGCGGCGATGGTAACCGGCCGTCGCCGAGACGCGCGGAAACAGCTCGCGCTGGATCGATGCGCTGTACTCCCAGTTGTGCTCGCGCCTCAGACCCGGATCCAGCCGATCGACGCTCGAGGCCTGGCCGAAGTTTGCGGTGCCGCCGAGGATTTCGCTGCGCTGCAGGTTGCCCTGCGCGTCGAGCACCGACCGATTGCCGTCGAGGTCCTGCCAGGTGCGCGTTTCGTTCGCCGCCGTCATGGTGTTGAAGCCTTCGGCGAAGCCGAGCGCGGCCGACGCGACGTACTTGCTGGCGTTGACCTTCAGCGCCGTCTTGCCGTCGCCGAACAGATCGTACGCGGCTGCTAACCGGATGGCCCAGTCTTTGAAGTTCGGGATGTTCTTATAGGCCGGCCGCTCGCGCGCGGGCACCCACGTGCTGGCCGGCGCCGTGAGGGCCGGCACCATGGCGTTGAAATAATCGAAGCGCCCGCCGACGTTCAACGTGAGGCGATCGATCGTCCAGCCGTCCTGCGCAAAGATGCCGAGGTCGGCGTTCATCTTCTCGACCGACTCGTCGATCGGCGTGTTGCGCACCACCACCTGCGCGGGCAGGCTGTTGGTGAAGCGCAGTTGCGCGATGTTGGCCGGGTTCGGCGTCGGCCAGATCCTGGTGCGCTTGCCCCACCCGTAGTTGACGCCCGCCTTCATCGTGTGCGACCCGGTGACATACGACGCCGACGCGACCATCGTGTTGTTCTTGGTCCAGCTGTCCATGGTGCCGGCGAAGCTGCCGGAGCTCACGCTGGTTGACGTCTCGAAGCGCGGCAGATCCGTCGGCGCGACCCCGGGTTGCGGCTCGCGGCGGAAGTCCAGGTCGTACAAGGTGTAGCCAGCCTCCAGCATCAACCGGTTGGTCGTGGCCTGCGTCCACTTGACCTGCGGCGTCCAGCCACGCGGCGTCCACAGCAGGTGCGAGGCCTCGAGCGAGGTCAGGCCGCCCGCCAGGCCTTCATAACGCTGCCCGTTCATCTGCTGATCGACGTAGAAGCGGAACTTGTCACGATCGGTCGCCTGCCAGGTCACGCGGCCGACATAGCTGTAGTTCGGCCAGTTCTTCTGCACGCCCTGGCTGCGGTCGGGCATCGTCACGTAGCTCTTGGTGTCCGACAGTTTGTAGGTGAAGTAGAACCACAGCGTGTCGCGCTTGATGGGGCCGCCGAACGACGGATTGAATTCGTAGGTGTAGGCGATGCCGAGCGGCTCGGGAATGAACGCGCGCACCTCGTCCGAGCGGTTGTCGCTCGCCAGCGGGCCGTTCGCGCCCTGGAAGAACAGGGTGCCCGTGAACTTGTTGCCGCCCTCGCGCGGGATCATGTTCACGCGCAGTCCGCCCTGCGCGACCTCCGCGTTCTGCGCGCCGGTGTCGTACGAAATCTCCTGCGCCATGCCGTCGTTGAGGTAGATGCCGCTGAACTGCCCCGAGCCCTCGAGCAGGTTGATGCGCATGCCGTCCACCATCACCACCTGATCGGCGGCCTGCGATCCGTAGATCGTCATGCTGGTCTGCCCCGAGCCAACGGCCGTGACCGTCGTGCCCGGAATCAGATTCGCGCGGGCCTGGAGGCTGCGGGTGGACGTCGGAATCGCGTCGAGCATGTCGCGGTTGACGACAATCGTCTGCCGGTTGCTGTTGACGTCAACGACCGGCGATTCGCCGGTCACCGTGACGGTTTCTTCGAGCGAGCCGAGTTGCAAGTCGCCGTTGACCGGCGCGGTGAAATTGCCTTCGAGCAGAACGCCGGCCCGGCGCATGGTCCTGAACCCAGACATCGTGAAGGTGACGTCGTACGTGCCCGGCGGCAGATCCAGAATGCGATACTGACCCGCCGAATCGCTGGTCACGGTCCGGACTTTTTCGATCAGAGCCGAGCTCGTCGCCTCGACCGTGACGCCGGGGAGCGCGGCACCCGATGAATCTTTCACGACTCCGGCAATCGCCGCCTGTGCGCTC
>JANOZI010000550.1:0-4935 GCA_031429375.1 Acidobacteriota bacterium
GTCAGCGCGAAGTACGGCATCAGATCGACATCAGCCAACCGTGACGGTCGGCAATTTTTCCCGAACGGATCGCTTCGAGCTCGGCGCCGGCCCTTGCGAGCGGCGAATCCGGCGACAATGCGGGGAGGCTGATGTCCTTGCCCTTGTAGCTCAATCGTCCGATCGGCGCGATCACCGCCGCCGTGCCGATGCCGGCCGCGGCGTTCAAGGTGCCTGCGGCATGTGCGGCAAAGACCTCGTCGATCGCGATGCGGCGTTCTTCGACCGGCACCTGCAGATCGTGCAGCAGCGTAAGCACGCTGTCGCGCGTGATGCCCGGCAGGATGGTGCCGCCGAGCGGTGGCGTCACGACGGTGCCGTCGATCACGAACATCACGTTCATGAGGCCCGCCTCTTCCACGTATTTGCGCTCGATGCCGTCGAGCCACAGCACGTTATGGAAGCCCTTCTTCTGCGCCTCGATGGCCGCCAGCATGCTGCCGGCGTAGTTGCCGCCGCACTTGGCCGCGCCGGTGCCGCCGGGGAACGCGCGCACATATGTTTCTTCGGCGAGCAGATCAACCGCGCCCGAGAAATACGGCCCGCTCGGGCAGGTCTCGATGATGAAGCGGAAGGTCTCTGACGGGCGCACGCCGAGCGGTTCGCCGGTGGCGAACAGCACCGGACGCACGTACAGGGCGCTGCCGTCTTTTTCCGGGATCCAGTTGCGATCGAGCTGCACGAGCGCCAGCGTGCCGTCGATGAAGATCGACGCCGGTACCTCGGGCATCGCCATGCGCTGGCACGTCCGGGCCATGCGGGCGTGATTGGCCTGCGGGCGGAAGACCACCGCGCCGCCGTTGGGCCGCGGGAAGGCCTTGAAGCCTTCGAAGATGCCCTGGCCGTAATGGGCCACCGCCGGCGCCGCGGCCATCGACTGCGCGCCGTACGGGACGATCTTCGGGTCGCCCCATTTGCCGCTGGTCCAATCGGCCACCAGCATGTGATCGCTGAACACGGCGCCGAACGGTGCGTTGTCGCGTAGTTCGGGCGTCATCCGGGAAGAGGTTGTCTTGGTGACGGGGATTGTTGCGAGCATGTTTAAGTGTATCTCAGGGCTCGAGGCTTGAGACTGGAGGCTTGGGTTCCCATGTCCCACGTCCCACGTCGCAAGCCCCAAGCCCCAAGCCTACCCAGATCGGAGAACGCCCTCACCGACAAGCACGCTCGTCCCGCCGACGCGTACTCTCGTCACATCCGTTCCGCTCACATCCAGCTTGATGTGGATCCGGCTCGGGCGGCCCATCTTCACGCCTTGCGAGCTCACGATCGCACCCGCTTTATCTGGCGGCACCAGGCCGTGTTTCACCAGGTAACAACCGAGCGGCCCGCTCGCCGAGCCGGTGGCGGGGTCTTCGTTGGCGCCCATCATCCGGCTGTACGCCGTCGCGCCGTCGGCGCCGGGCTCGGTGGAGAAGATGAACAGCCCGCGGCGCGTGATCTTCGCGGCTTCGAACACCGCCGCCACGGCGCGGGTATCGACCACGGCTTGATCGACGGCGGCGCGCGACGCCAGCGGCACCATGAAGAACGCCGATCCGCAATTCACTTCCTGCGGCAACACGCCGGCCCGCAGCGCCGATGCCTCGAGGCCCAACGCCGCCGCCAGCGCGGCCGGCGCATTCAGCGTGGGTCCATACACCGGCTTCTGTTGCGTCATCCACGCGAACTGGAGTCGGTCCACCTTTGCGCTTCGCGCTACGGCGGACAAGTCGGGGGACAAGTCGGCGGCCCATTCGAGCTCGACGAGCGTTGGACCAATCCCCAAGCCAAACGTAAACTCTTTGCGGCCCGGCGCGATGACCCCTTCGTCGGCCAGCGCGAATGCCGACCCGATCACGGGGTGCCCGGCAAACTGCATCTCGTTCGCTGGACCGAAGATCCGCAGCCGCACATCGGTGCCGGCCGCCTCCGGCGGCTGGACGAACGTGCACTCGGAAAATTTCGTTTCGCGCGTCATGGATTGCATCTCGGCCGCAGATAGCCCCGCCGTTTCGACGAAGACGGCCAACTGGTTGCCGGCCAGCGGCTTGTCGGTAAAGACATCGTATTGGCGGTAGCGACGGCCATTCACGACGGTGGGCCGTCTGACAGGTTGAGCCGGCGCGGTCGCGCCCCACGCAAACGCCGGGACGGATGCGGCCAGACCAAGCAACGAACGGCGAGTAAGCTGTGCCATTGGAGTAGCGTAAAGCAAATAACCATGGCTCCCAAGCCTCAAGCCGCCCAACCTGGCAAGGCTACGGTGGGCGAGCAAGCCCCAAGCCGTCAGAGTCGAAGTAGAATCCGGAGCATTCGTGTTCGACGCCCTTTTCCGATTTTTCTTCGATCTGTCGCCCCTGGTCTTTAGCCAGGGCGAATTCCGCTTCGCGCCCACCACCGGATCGTACGTGGCGGCGGTCGTCGCCGGCGTGGCTGCCGGTCTGACGGTGCTGGCGTACCGCTCCGGCCGGGGCCGGACGCGCGATCGCACTGCGCTCGCCACCATTCGGGTCGCGCTGCTCGCGCTCCTCCTGATCTGCCTGTTCCGCCCGCTGCTGGTCGTGAAGGCGGCGGTGCCGCAACAGAACTTCCTCGGTGTGCTGCTGGACGATTCCCGCAGCATGCAGATTGCGGATCACGGCGGCCAGCCGCGTGCCGCGTTCGTGCGCGATCAGTTCGGCGCGCCGGATCGCGGGCTGCTCAAGGCGTTATCGGATCGATTTACCGTCCGCACGTTCCGCTTCTCGTCGGCGCCGACGCGCGTCACGCAGGAGGATCTGTCGTTCGGCGGATCGCAGACCCGCCTCGGTGCGGCGCTGTCGGGCGTGCGGCAGGAGCTGGCCGGCTTGCCGGTCGCGGGTCTCGTGATGGTGACCGACGGCGCCGACACGGCCGATGCCGCGCTTGGCGAAGCCCTGCTCGGCCTCAAGGCCGAGGGCCTGCCGGTGTTTACCGTCGGCGTCGGCCAGGAAACACTGTCGAGAGACATCCAGGTCGGCCGCGTCGTCACGCCCAAGATCGCGCTCAAGGGCACGACGCTGATGGTCGACGTGGTGCTGTCGCAATCCGGCTTCGACGGGCAGAAGGTGACCCTTGACGTCGAAGACGAAGGCACGCTCGTCAGCACGCAGCAGGTGACGCTGCCGGATGCCGGCACGCCCGCCTCGATTCCGGTGCGATTCAGCGTGACCGAAGCCGGGCCGCGCGTGTTGCGCTTCCGCATCTCGCCGCAACCCGGGGAGCTGGTGACCGAGAACAACTCGCGCGAGGCGTTGATTGACGTGCGCGACCGCAAGGAGAAGATTCTCTATTTCGAGGGCGAGCCGCGCTTCGAGCTGAAGTTCATTCGCCGCGCCGTCACCGAAGACTCGAACGTCGTCGTCACGGCCTTGCAGCGGACGGCCGACAACAAGTACCTGCGGCTGGGCGTCGATACGCCGGACGAGCTCGTGGCCGGCTTTCCGAAGACGCGCGAAGAGCTGTTTGCCTATCGCGGCTTGATCCTCGGCAGCATCGAGGCCGGCGCGTTCACCGGCGATCAGCTGCGGATGATTGCGGAGTTCGTCGATCGCCGCGGCGGCGGCCTGCTGATGCTGGGCGGGCCGCGCGCCTTCGCCGAGGGCGGCTATGCCGGCACGGCCATCGCCGACGTGTTGCCGGTGGTCCTCGATCGCAATCAGCTCCAGCCCAAAGACACGGTGTCGCGGGTGTCGGTGAAGCCGACCCGTGCCGGCAGCGCCACGGCGGTCACGCAGCTGGCCGCGACCGAGGCGGCCTCGTCCGGGAAGTGGGGCACGCTGCCGGTGGTCACGACGGTCAACCGCATCGACGCCATCAAGCCCGGCGCGACCATCCTGCTCACGGGTACCGACGAGACGCGCCGCGAGCGCCCGGTGCTGGCGTTTCAGCGCTATGGGCGCGGCAAGGCGTTCGCATTCACGCCGCAGGATTCCTGGGTGTGGCAGATGCATGCGTCGATTCCGGTCGAAGACATGACGCACGAGAACTACTGGCGTCAGCTGTTGCGCTGGCTGGTTGACGGTGTTCCCGATCAGGTCGAGCCGCGCACCATGACCGAGCGCGTCGAGCCGGGCGAGGCCGCGTCGCTGACCGCGAACGTCGTGGACCCGTCGTTCGTCGAGTTGAACGACGCCGCCGTTTCGATTCGCGTCACCGGTCCGGACGGCAACATCTCAGACGTGCCGATGTCGTGGGACGGCGCGCATGCCGGCGAGTACTTCGCCTCCATTCCGACGAAGGCGCCCGGCTGGTACGAGGCGAGGCTCGAGGCCACGCGCGCCGGCAAGACGGTCGGTAGCTCCGTCACCCACTTCCGCGCGGCGCCCGGCGACGCCGAGTTCTTCGACGCCACGATGCGCGCCGGAACGCTCAAGCGCGTGGCGGAAGACACCGGCGGGCGCTTTTACACGGCCGACAACACCACGACGCTGGCCGACGATCTGCGGTACACCGGGCGGGGCGTGACGACGGTGGAGGAACACGATTTGTGGCACATGCCGATCGTGCTCATTCTGCTGGTCGGCTTGTTGTGCGCGGAATGGGGGTACCGCCGTGTCGTCGGCCTCGCGTAACACGCTCGCCACTGGGCTGGTGTTGACGGCGATCGCCGTAGCAGCCTGGCGCGCCGAAGCCTTGGCGGAGGCGGCCCAGGACCGTATGCGCGGCTACGGACGGGACCGTGGCGCCACCGAGATGGCACCCACCGCCGAGTACGACGGGCGCTTCGCCTTCATGCGCCTGCGCTACGGCCGCCCCTCGGGCGGCTTTTCGATCCGCGAGCCGTGGGCCCACGACTACCCGCGCGCCGATTTTCATTTCCTGAAGATCCTGAGTGAGCTGACGTTCGTGCGCTCGTTCGTGGACCAGGGCAACATCCGCACGCTCGCCGATCCC
>JANOZI010000551.1:0-6048 GCA_031429375.1 Acidobacteriota bacterium
TCGCTTCTTTGATCTTCGACTTGAGCCAGATCTGATTAGTGCCGACCGGCGTCTTGACCTCGAAGGTCGGCATGCCGGTGTCCTGGCAAATCGCGCCCTCGATCTCGACGGCCTGATCGATGTTCTGCCCGATGATGGTCAACGCCTGCTTCGCGCGCGTGCCCTCGTCTTCCTCATGCAGCGCGTACTTCATGGCGGCGCGGACGTCGGGCGGCAGGTCGGTTGACGTCTTGACGATCAACGCCACCATCGAGTCGAAAAAGCTGGGAAGCATCAGATTAGTGTAGCGAGAAGCTTTATGTGGCGACAAACCTTTAGGTTTGTCGTGCCAGCTGTCGGCTGCGCGCTCGGGCGCGGTGAGGGGCCTTCCGGCGTTCGCGCGGCCAGACGACTCGTGTTACCCCGAGTCGCCCGCCTCTCGTTCGGCGGCCAAATCTCCCTCGGCGCGATAGCGGGGCCGGCTGACCTCCACCTTGCGACGCGTGAACTTCCACCACGGCCCCTTCGTCTGAGCCTAGGTGAAACACTCCCTTCGCCGCCTCCTCAAGAGCCCTGCCTTCGCGCTGACCGCCCTCATTACCGTGGGCGCGGCCATTGGCGCCAACGCGCTCATCTTCAGCGTCGTCAAAGGCGTGATCCTGAAGCCCTTGCCCTATGCGGAGCCGTCGAGGCTGGTCGGGGTCTGGCTGGTGGCACCAGGGGTCATGCCCGGCCCCCTCCAGCAATCGGCCGCGACGTATTTCATGCTGCGCGACAGCGCGCAGTCCTTTCAGGACATCGGCCTCTGGCAAAGCAGCTCTGCGACCGTCACGGGACGGGGCGAGCCGGAGCAGGTCGAAACACTCATCGTGACCGACGGCACGCTGCCGGTCCTCGGCATTCAACCGGCGCTCGGCCGCGGCTTCAGCAAGGAAGACGACCTGCCGAACGGCCCAAACGTCGTGATGGTGTCGCATCGTTACTGGCAGCGCGCGTTCGGCGCCAGCCCGGCGGCCATCGGTCAAAGCCTGATGGTGAATGGCACGGCGCGCGAGGTGATCGGCGTGTTACCCGAGGACTTCACGTTTCTGCGCGCCAACCCGCTCGTGATCCTGCCGCAGAAGATCAATCGCGAAACCATTCATGCGGCGGGGTTCAACTACCAGGGCCTGGCGCGCTTGAAGCCCGGCATCACGATCGCGCAGGCCAACGCCGACGTCGAGCGCCTGCTGCCGTCGCTGACCCAGCGTTTCAAGCTGCCGCAAGGCTTCACCCAGACAATGTTCGACGAGGCGCGGTTCGGATCGCTGGTGCGTCCGCTCGACATCGATGTCGTCGGCGACATCGGCAAGATGTTATGGATTCTCCTCGGCACGGTCGCCCTCGTCTTGCTCGTCGCCTGCGCGAACGTCGCCAATCTCTTTCTCGTGCGCGCCGAAGCGCGCCAGCAAGAGCTGGCGATTCGGCTGGCGCTCGGCGCCGAAGCGAAGCAGGTGGCCTGGCAATTGATGGCCGAGTCGCTGCTGGTCGCGCTGATTGGCGGCGTGCTGGGCGTGGCACTCGCCTATGGCGGCATCCAGCTGTTGCTGTACCTGCAACCCGCGCAACTGCCGCGGCTCAACGAGATCACCATCGATCCGATCGTGTTGCTCTTCACGCTCGCGGTCTCGGTGATCGCGGGTCTGTTGTTTGGCGCGATTCCGATCCTGAAGTACGCGCGGCCGCAGCTGGCCGCGGTGCTGAAGGACAGCGCCCGCGGATCGAGTGAAGGGCGCGAGCGTCACCGGGCGCGCAACACCCTCGTTGTGGCGCAGGTGGCCCTCGCGGCGATCCTGCTCGTCGCGTCAGGCTTGATGGTGCGGACGTTCATGGCGATGCGCGATGTGCCGCCCGGATTCCAGCAGCCCGAAAACCTGCTGACGCTTCGCATCTCCATTCCCACCGCTGTGATCAGCGACCCGGCGCAGACCGCGCGCACCCACGAACAGATCGCGCGCAAGCTCGAAGCGGTCGGCGGCGTTGAATCTGTCGGCGTGACGTCCGAAGTCACGATGGGGGGCAACAACAACAACGACCCGATCTGGGTCGAGGATCATCCTTATGAAGGCGCCGGCATCCCGCCGCTGCGCCGCCACAAGTACATGGGCGACGGTTACTTTACGACGATGGGCAACCCGGTGGTGGCGGGGCGTGGCTTGACGTGGAACGACGTGCACACATGGTCGAAGAGCGTTTTGATCAGCGACAACCTCGCCCGTGAGTACTGGGGTGAGCCGGCGAAGGCATTGGGGCGCCGGATCCGCCGCTCGCCGCAATCGCCGTGGTACGAAGTTGTCGGCGTCGTCGGTAACGAGCGCCAGGACGGCGCGACGCAGCCGGCGCCAACGATTGTCTACTGGCCGATGATGACCGCGGACACCCCGGGCGACGTAAAAAGCATCAACGTCGTTCGCTCGCTTGCGTACGTCATTCGATCGAGCCGATTGCAGTCGCCGGGATTTCTCGGCGAAGTGCAACAGGCGGTGTGGAGCGTCAATCCCAACCTGCCGCTGGCGCGCGTCAGGACCATGCGGCAGATCTACGATGAGTCGATGGCGCAGACCTCGTTCACGCTCGTCATTCTCGGAATTGCCGCGGCGGTGACGCTGCTGCTCGGCGTGGTCGGGATCTACGGGGTCGTCGCCTACATCGTCTCGCAGCGCCGGCGCGAAATCGGCATCCGCATGGCGCTCGGCGCGCGCGGCGGCGAAGTGCAGCGGATGTTCATTACCAGCGGCGTGACGCTCGCGGCGATTGGCCTCGTGGTCGGTCTGGCCGCGGCTGCAGGCGTGATGCGGCTGCTGGGTTCGCTGTTGTACGGCGTGAGCCCGTTCGACCCGATCACCTACGGGCTCGTGGTGGTCGGCCTCGCCACGGTCGCGTTCGTGGCGACGTGGTTGCCGGCCCGCCAGGCGACGCGGATCGACCCGATGCATGCGCTCCGGTCTGAATAGGGATGATGGGGGCCAGGTCAAGAAAATCACAGTTTGGGATGATTGGTGAGTCGGTGGCCTGACCCCAATCATCCCTTTTGTGTGATTTTCGTGACCTGACCCCAATCATCCCAAACTGTGATTTTCTTGACCTGACCCCGATCATCCCGCAGTCTGTAGCTACGTGCTGGCCATGCTGCGGCTCACCGTCTCTCTGCTACTCGCCGGCGCAGCCCTATCGGCGCAGCAACCGGCCAGTCATGGGCGGCTCTTTCCGCCGTCGGACCTCGGCCTGCTCGAGGCGCCCGATCGCGACCTGTGGCAGCCGCCCGATCAAATCATGGACGCAATGGGCATCGCCGATGGCTCGGTGGTCGCCGACATCGGCGCAGGCGCCGGCTGGTTCACGATCCGCATGGCGCGGCGCGTCGGGCCGCAGGGCCTGGTCTACGCCGAGGACGTGCAGGACGCGATGATCAACGCGATTACCCGGCGCGTGCAGCGCGAGGGGCTCACCAACGTCAAGGCGGTGCTGGGCGTCGGCAGCAACCCGCGGCTGCCGGCGCGCTCGCTCGACGCGGTGCTGGTGGTCGACGCGTACCACGAAATGCAGGACCGCGTCACGATGCTCGCGAACCTGGCGCGCGCGCTCAAGCCTCAGGGCCGCATCGGGGTCGTCGACTTCAAGCTGGAAGGCACCGGCCCCGGGCCGGCGCCGGAAGAACGCGTCAGTCCCGACATCGTGGTCAAAGACGCGAACGAAGCAGGTTTGCGGCTGATCCGCCAGGAGCCGTTCCTGCCGTATCAGTACTTTCTGATTTTCGGAAAATAGCTCACGACTCGCGGGCGCCGAGCAGCTTCCAGGCGCTCGGTAACACGAGACCCGCCGCGACGATCTTGATCACATCGACGATCACGAAGGGATAGAAGCCGGTGGCAAGCGCCGCCGCGAGGCCGATGCCGCTCGCGAGCCACGCCACGCCGCCGAGGAAGATGATCGACAGGCCGGCGGCCATCGCGACGATTGACGTGCGGTACCGGCGATCGAATCCGCGCTCGGCCAGCCAGCCCGTGACGAAGGCCGCGATCGGAAACGCCAACAGGTAGCCACCGGTCGGTCCCAGCAGCCGCGCGAAGCCTTGCGGCAGTTCCGGCGAGTTCGCAAACACCGGCAGGCCAGCCACGCCAAGCATGAGATAAAGGATCTGGCTGAGTGCGCCGAGGCGGGCGCCGAGCACCGCCGCGCCGACGAGCACCACCATCGGCTGGATGGTGAACGGCACCGGCGTGAAGGGCAGGGGAAAGCTCAATTGCGACGCCGCCGCCGTCAGCACGGCGACGAAGCCGACCGAGAGCACCTGCACGCTGGTCCACACCTGGGCGGACCCGGCGCGCATGCTGACCTGATCGAGGATCGTCGAGGCGTGCGAGACGAAGGGGCGTGATGTCATGACACCGAATTCTACTGGTATGCCGACCGCCCTGACAATTGCGGGCTCCGATTCAGGGGCCGGGGCGGGCATCCAGGCCGATCTGAAGACATTTGCCGCCCACGGCGTGTACGGGACCTCGGCGATTACGGCGCTGACCGCCCAGAACACCATCGGCGTGGCCGCCATCCACGTCGTCCCCGACGACATCGTTGCCGCCCAGATCGAGGCCGTCGTCAGCGATTTTGGCTGCGACGCGGTCAAGACCGGCATGCTCGCCAACTCGACGATTGTGGAGGCGGTTGCGGCCGCCATCGAGTCGATGGAGCTGCCGAACCTGGTTGTCGATCCGGTGATGATCGCCAAGAGCGGCGATTCCCTGCTGGATGACGAGGCCGTCCACGCGCTGCGTTGGACGTTGCTGCGCCTCGCGCGGGTGGTTACGCCTAATATCCCCGAGGCCGAGGTGCTGGCGAAGATGACGGTGCGGACGCTCGACGACATGCGCGAAGCCGCCAGGCGGATTGCGATGCTCAAGCCGGGCGCGGTCGTGATCAAGGGCGGGCACCTGCCCGGCCCCGAGATCGTCGACCTGCTGCTGGAGCACGGTGAGTTCACCGAGTTCGCGGCGCCGCGCATCGAGACGCGCAACACGCATGGCACGGGTTGCACTTTCGCCGCCGCGATCGCGGCCCACCTCGCCAGGGGCGTCACGCTGAAGGAGGCGGTGCGGCTCGCCAAAGAATATGTGGCCGGCGCGATGCGCCCCGGCATACCACTCGGAAAGGGCCATCGTCCGCTGGATCATTTCTGGAAGTTATACTGATTAGCTGACATGGGCGCGCGCACGGCAATCACCACGACACCACTGGACGCGGACGCGCTCGTCCGCGCGCTCGACGCCACCGGCATCGGAGCGGTGGCGACATTTGTCGGGTTGGTGCGCGACCACAACCTCGGCCGCAAAGTGCTGCACCTCGAGTACGAAGCCTACGAGCCGCTGGCGCTGCGCGGGCTGGAGCTGATCGTCGCCGAAGTGGCGGAACAATGGCCGGCGGTCCGCCTTGGCATCCATCACCGTATTGGGCGGATGGCGATCGGCGAGGCCAGCGTGGCGTTTGCGGCGGCATCGCCGCACCGCGCCGATGCGTTTGCCGCGTCACGCTATGCGATCGAGCGGATCAAGCAGATCGTGCCGATCTGGAAGCACGAGTACTTCGAGGGCGGCGACGTGTGGATCGAGGGCGCGACCGCGGATCCCGACAACGTTGACGCGCGCGAGAAAGCGATGAAGGCGGCATGCACGTAACAGTGCGCCTGTTCGCGCGTCTTCGCGACATCGCCGGCGCCGGCGAGTTGAGGCGCGAGGTTCCGGGCGGCGCCACGGTGAGCACGGTGTGGTCGTCGCTCATGGCCGAGTTCCCGGAAATGTCGCCCTACGAGACATCGATCTCGTGCGCGGTGAACGCCGACTACTCGCGCTTCACCGCGGCCGTCGCCGACGGCGACGAGGTCGCGTTCTTGCCGCCGGTCTCCGGCGGTTGAATGTCAGGCACCCCTAAAGGGGTGCCCTACGAGTGTTGAAGACAGGCACCCCTACAGGGGTGCCCTACGAGTGTTGAAGACAGGCACCCCTACAGGGGTGCCCTACGAGTGTTGAAGACAGG
>JANOZI010000552.1:0-1943 GCA_031429375.1 Acidobacteriota bacterium
TGGGACGTCGTCGCCATGAACATCGTGGCGGTCGTCGGCCTGCGCTGGATCTCGCGCAGCGCGCGGCTCGGCGCGCCGTCCGTCACGTTGTGGATCCTGGCGTGCCTCGTGTTCTTCGTGCCGCTGGCCGCGGTGCTCGCCGAGTTGTCGAGCCGGCATCCCGAGCAGGGCGGCATCTACGCCTGGGCGCGGCGCGCCTTCGGCCCTGCACACGGCTTCGTCTGTGGCTGGTGCATGTGGGTCAACAACCTGTTCTACTTCCCCGCCCTGCTGCTGTTCGCGGCCGCCAACGCTACGCTCATGCTGGGCTCTGACGGCCCCGCGCTGGCGGACAGCCGCGTGTACTCGGTGGCGTTCGTCATCGGCGCGTTATGGTTCTGCACGCTGATCAACATCATCGGGTTCTCGGCCGGCAAGTGGCTGCAGCACCTCGGCAGCGTGGCGACATGGATTCCGGCAGCGTTACTGATCGGCTGCGGCGCGATCGCGTTCGTGACCTTCGGCAGCGCGACTTCGTTCGCGCCGTCGCAGCTCATTCCGCGCGAGGACTTCTGGACGACGATGAGCCTGTGGTCGGCGATGTGCTTCGCGTTTTCGGGCTTCGAGATCTCGTCGATGGTCGGGCAGGAAGTGCACGACCCGCGCCGCACCATTCCGCGCAGCATCGTCATTTCGGGCGTTGCGATCACGGCGATCTACATCCTGAGCTCGGCGTCGGTGCTGGTGGCGGTGCCGGCGAGCCAGCTCGCCGAACGCAGCGGCATCGCCGACGCGATCGACCTGATCTCCGGCCGTCTCGGCCTGGCCGGGATGGGCGCGTTCATCGGTCTGCTGCTCGCCGTCGGATCGATCGGCGGCACCAGTTCGTGGGTGGCCGGCGCGGCGCGCGTGCCCTTTGCGGCCGGCGTTGATGCCGCGATGCCGGCCGCCTTTGCCAGGCTGCATCCGAAGTACCGCACGCCGCACATCGCGCTGGTCGTGCAGGCGCTCGCCGCCTCCGCGCTTTTTCTGGCGAGCGTCTACCTGTCGGTCGGCGGCGGGCAGACCTCCATCCAGGAGGCCTACGACATCATGGTGAACCTCACCATCCTCGTGTATTTCATTCCGTATCTCTACTTGTTCGCCGCGTTCATCAAGCTGCGCACGCTCGATCGCGACATGCCCGTGGATGAAAACACCGTTCGCCTCCCGGGCGGCGCACTGGGCGCGTTCGCCATCGCCGGCTGCGGATTGCTCGCCACGTTCATCGCGCTGGGCCTGGTGTTCGTGCCCCCGCCCGATACGACGAATACGGTCAACTACGAAGCGAACTTGATCGGCCAGGCGGCGCTGCTGCTCGCCGTGGGCATGGGCTTCTATCTGTTCGCCCGGCGTCGTGCCGCATGACCGAATCGTCTGACGTTGTGATCGTTGGCGGCGGCGTTGTGGGATCGAGCGCTGCGTGGCACCTCAGGCAGGATGGGTTCAGGGGCCGCATCCTGATCGTCGAGCGCGACCCCACCTACACTCGCGCGTCGTCGTTTCTCGCCATGGGCGGCATTCGCCAGCAGTTCTGCACGCCGGTCACCGTGCAGATGGTGCAGTTCAGCGTCAGGCTGTGGAAGACCTTCGATCAGCAACTGGGAACGCCCGACGCGCGCCCGCGCGCGTGGTTCCGGCAGCGCGGTTACCTGTTTCTCGCGAACGCGGCGACGTCGACGGCGTTGATGAAGCGCTACGAAGAAGAGCGCCGTGCCGGCGCTGTCGTGCAGTTGCTGTCGCTCGACGAGATCCGGCAGATCGCTCCCGACGTCTTTCTCGACGACATTCTGTTCGGCGTCCTGGGTCCGGACGATGGCTACGCGAACCCGCGAGAGGTGCTGTTCGGTTTTCGCAACGGCGCCGAAGCGGCGGGCGCTGAATATCGGGTCGACGAGGTCGTTGGCATCGAGTGCGCGGGCGGC
>JANOZI010000553.1:0-3704 GCA_031429375.1 Acidobacteriota bacterium
CCAAGGCCATGAAGCAGGCCGACGGCTCGTTCCTGCTGTCGGGCGAGAAGATGTGGATCACCAACGGCGGCTTCGCCGACGTCTACGTCATCTTCGCCAAGGTGGACGGCGAACACTTCACCGCCTTCATCGTCGAACGCGCCTGGCCGGGCGTGACGAGCGGCAAGGAAGAACACAAGCTTGGCTTGCACGCCTCCTCGACAACACCGGTCATCCTGCAAGAGGTGAAGGTGCCGGCCGACGCGGTGCTGGGCGAGATCGGCAAGGGCCACAAGGTCGCATTCAACGTGCTCAACTTCGGGCGCTTCAAGCTCGGCGCGATGGCCTCGGGCGGCAGCAAGGCGTCGCTCGGCGAAGCGGCGAAGTACGCCGCTGCGCGCAAGCAGTTCGGCGTGCCGATTGCGACCTTTGGCGCGATCAAGCACAAGCTCGGCGAGATGACGGCGCGTGAGTACGCGCTCGAGAGCTTGATTTTCCGCACCGCCGGGTTGATCGATCAGCGCATCGCCGCCACGCCCGACAAGAAGGCGGACGATGGCACGCCGATGCTGTTGGCGCTGGAAGAATTCGCCGTCGAAGCGTCGATTGCGAAGGTGTTCGGCAGCGAGACGGTTGACTACATCATCGACGAGAACCTGCAGATCCACGGCGGCAACGGCTTCGTGCACGACTACCCCGCCGAAGGCCACTACCGCGATGCGCGCGTCAACCGTATTTTCGAGGGCACCAACGAGATCAACCGCCTGCTGATCCCCGGCATGCTGATGAAGAAGGCGCTGAAGGGCGAGCTGCCGCTGCTGGCGGCGGCCAAGAAGCTGCAGGACGAGATCATGAGTCCGTCGATGAGCATCCCCGAGGAATCCGACGGCGTGCTCGTTGACGAGATGCGCGCCTGCGGTGCCTTCAAGAAAGTCGTGCTGATGATCGCCGGCACCGCGATGCAGACTTACGGGGCCAAGCTCGAGCACGAACAAGAGGTGTTGAGCTACCTGGCCGACATCCTGATCGACACCTATGCCGCGGAGAGCGCCGTGCTGCGAGCCCAGGATGCTGCCGCGACCAAGCAGTCAGCCGTCGAGCTCCATCTCGACGCTGCTCGGGTCTACGTAAGCGAAGCGGGCGGCCGCATCGAGCTGGCCGCGCGCAACAGCCTTGCCGCCATGGCCGAAGGCGACGTGCTCCGCACGCAGCTGGCGGCGTTGCGCCGGTTGCTGAAAGTCACACCGGCGAACACGGTGATGATGCGCCGGCGCCTCGCGGATGCCACGGTTGCTCGTGGCGGCTACTTGTTCAGCTAGGACACAGCCGGCGCCATGACACGCCGCCAATCGAGCGCGTTCGGGCCGCGGCCGCTGCTGGCGGCGATCGCTCTGTGCACCGTCGCTGCGGTCACCGCACAGACGCGACAGACGGGCGCACCGTACGACATTGTGCTGGCCGGCGGGCGCGTGATGGATCCGGCGTCGGGTCTCGACGCGATCCGTCATGTCGGCATCCGCGGCTCACAGATTGCCGCCGTGAGCGTGACCCCGCTTACCGGCAAGTCCACCATTGACGTGACCGGACTGGTCGTCGCACCCGGCTTCATCGACCCCCATTCCCACGCGCAGAGCCTCGAAGGCAACCAGTTCCAGGCGCGCGACGGCGTGACGACGGCGCTGGAGCTCGAAAGCGGCGCGATGCCGATCGGCGACTGGTATCGATCGCGGGAAGGCCAGGCGCTGCAGCACTACGGCGCAACCATCGGCCACATCTATTCACGGATCGCCGTGATGCACGAGAAGTCGACCTGGGACGAGATTCGCACAACGCGGTTGGATGCATCGCAGGCCAAGGGCGACTGGGCGTTTCGCAAGGCCGCGCCGGCTGAAGTGGACGCGATGATCGCCAGGCTCGATCGCGGCCTCGCCGAGGGCGCGCTCGGCATCGGCATGGGGCCGGCCTATACGCCCGCTGCGGGGCGCGACGAGCTGCTCCGCGTTTTCGAGCTCGCGGCCCGGCGCAAGGCGCTGGCGTTCATCCACATGCGCTCGGCGGGTGAAGTGGAACCGGGCGGCAGCATCGACGCGCTGCAGGAAGTGCTGGCCGATGTTGCCGCAACTGGCGCATCCGTTCACATCGTCCACATCGGCAGCATGGGCCTGCGGCAGACCCCGCGGCTGCTCACGATGATCGACGGTGCGCGAGCACGCGGCCTCGACATCACGACCGAAGTCTATCCCTACACCGCGGCCTCCACCTACCTGCAGTCGGCGATGTTCGAGCCCGGCTGGCAGGAGCGGCTTGCGATTGGTTATAAAGACGTTCAATGGGCCGCGACCGGCGAGCGGCTTACTGAAGAGAGTTTCTCGCGCTACCGCAAGCAGGGTGGCCTCGCCGTGCTCCACATGATCCCCGAAGAGTCAGTCCGTGCCGCGCTCGTGCACCCGGGCGTTTTTGTCGGCAGTGACGGCGTGCCGCTGACCAACGGCGGCGGCCATCCCCGCGGCGTCGGCACCTACGCGCGCATACTGGGGCGCTACGTCCGTGAGCAGAAGGTGCTCGACCTGATGACGGCACTGCGCAAGATCACTCTGATGGTGGCGCAGCGATTGGAGCCGTTCGTGCCGGCGATGCGTAACAAAGGACGGCTTGCAATTGGCGCCGACGCCGATGTGACGGTGTTCGATGCCGCGCGCGTGATCGATCGCGCGACCTACGAAAAGCCCGCGCAGTTTTCCGAAGGGATTCGCCACGTGCTCGTCGCCGGCACCTTCATCGTCAAGGACGAGCAGCTGGTGCCCAACGTCACCCCGGGCCGGCCGATTCGGAACGGCCAGCGCTGACCGGCGCGGCCCACGGCGACGCGGTCATCGTCGATCCCCCGTCGGGGTGCCGCACGATTCACGGACCACCAGCTCGCCGAGCAGCAGGATGTCGCGGGCCGGCAGATCGGCGTGGACCACGCGCTCGAGCATGGCGGCCAGGGCCGCCGCGCCGATTTCCCTAGTCGGCTGCCGCCACGTCGTCAGCGGAACCGGGAGCAGGCCGGCATAGTCGAGATCGTCGATGCCGACCAGCCGCAAGTCGCGCGGGATCGCGTGTCCGAGCCGCAACAGTGTGCGCATGAGGCGCGCGGCGGTCCAGTCGTTCGCGCACACGATGCCATCGGGCCGCGCCGCGGCCATGAACGCCGTGACAGCGGGGGCGTCGGCCGGATCGAGGCGACGCACCCATCCGCGATCGGCGGCAATGCCCCCGCCATACAACGCCTCGCGATAGCCGGCTTCACGGGCAGCAACCGTGGCGGCGGCGTGCGGCAGGCCCACGAATGCGATGCGCCGGCACCCGAGACGCAGGAGGTGATCGGTGATCATGAAACCGGCGCGCCGGTTGTCGATCCCCACTAAATCATGGTGACCGCGCTGCGGATACGGCAGCACCGTACGATCCAACAGCACGATCGGGATGTGCGCTTCGTCCAACGCCTGCGCGATCCGCTGGTTCACCGTGTCCTGATCGGGACTGAGCTCGAGGGGAGCGAAGAAGACCCCCGAGACTTTGCGATCGATGTACTGGCCGCACAGATCCCAGGCGCGCTCGGCCTTGGATGTCGCACCGGTGTCGCTGCCCCACACCAGCGCATGCTCGCGCGCGAGCGGCGAGGTCATCATGCCCTGGCAGATCGGTTCGAAGATCTCAGTTTCGCCCAGGTCGGGAATGAG
>JANOZI010000554.1:0-14272 GCA_031429375.1 Acidobacteriota bacterium
GGCGCGCCGGTCGCATCGGTGCGCTGCGAGGCGTACCACTCCGCAATCAAGTCGTACTCGTGCAACCTGGGCCGATTATAAGACGGCCGCAACCAGTGGCTCATTGCACGGACGCGCGTGGCTTCAGTCGTCGACCGTGAAGTCCGCCACCACCGGAAAGTGGTCGGATGCGCCGACGGCGGCCGGATCCCTTACGACTGCGCACGCAATCACGCGCCCGGCCTGCGCCTTTGGAACGAACACGTAATCGAGGCGGACGTGCGGCTCGGTGGTCGGCAGCGTCATGCCGGGTTCCCCAGGGTGAAGGAGCTTGAAGGCGTCGACGTACCCTTCATCGATGACGGTTTGAATCGTTCGCCACCGAACGCTCCCGCCGCTGAGCCACATCAACGGGCGGTACCGCCACGGCATGCGCTCGACATCGAGCTTGTCACCCGGCGCGACCGTATTGAAGTCGCCGGCCAGCACGTGGAATCCCTCGCGATGATGCTCGATGCTGCGTAACAACGCGCGCAGCTCGAACACCCGCCGCTGTTCCGTCCATGCCGCGTGCAAGGCGCTGAGGTGCACGCCGAAGAAGCGCAGGTGGTCGCCGGCCGGGACGACCTCCACGAATGCGTGGCGCGAGATGCGCGGCCGCACCCACTGCGAGAACGACACTTTTCGCCGGCTCAGAAACCCAAGCGATTGCCGCCGGAACGCCCGCCACTCGGCCATGCCGGTCGCTTCGGCAAGCCGCTCGACGTTCGACGGGTCGGTCGCTTCCTGAAGCAGGACCAGATCGGGCGCGCAGCCGTTGATGACCTTCGCGATCGCTGCCGTGCGGCCCACGCCGCCGTTGAGGATGTTGTAGGTCAACAAGCGAAACGTCATGTCGGGATCGACGGACCGTTTAGCGACAGGCCCTCGGGCCGCGTGCACAGCGTCAGGTACGGTTGCCCAAGAAGATCGCCGCGGAAGCTCAAGACAATGTCGCGCGAGGCCTGGAGGTTGACGGGCCGTTTCACCATGTCCATCAGCTGCCGTCGCAACGGCACGAGATCCGGCGCGATGTCAGGGTCCTCATCGCTGAGGGGACGGGAATGGACACCCGGAACGTAGAAGCCGGTTGGATTGAAATAGAGGATGCCGCCGTCGCCGACAAAGGTTATATCCAGGTCGCTCGTGCCCTGGCCGTCGGCGTCGAACGGCGCGCCGTCGCGCCAGCGCAGGCCGGTCACGGCACTGCCTCGCAGGATCACCGTCGTACCTGGCGGCACGAAATCCCCGAGAATGCGGCAGAAGGTCTCGAACCGATCCGGATCGCCGCCAAACGCCAGTCGAATGACGTTGTCGCGTTTCTCGGTATCGGAGAGTCCGCCTTGAAGCTCTTCGTCAGGAACCTGGTCAACCATAAGCGATTGCGTACTCAAAGATCGAGCCGAACCCCGGCCTATTGATGAGCTGCAGCCGGCTGGGCCCGAATATCAGTCGATGCTATGCGGAGGCGCCGCCTCGCGCCTAATCGGTAAACGGGAACAGGTGCCGCCGGTTCTTGAGCGCGAAGTTGAGAAAAAACTCCGCCGGCCGGCTCCAGCCGCGATCTCTCGCGGCGCGCATCATCAGGTCGATCAGCATCGCGGTGCCCTCGCGCGCTTTCTTCAGCGACTGGTCGTCGGTGACCAGACTGATGCGCCCCTGGATCAAGGCGAGCAGCGGCTCGCGAACCGCGTCGAGGCTGACGTGATATTGCTGGTCGGCCCGCGCCCGGGCGGTCTCCCACAACGCCAGCACCCGCAGTCTCACCAGGCTCGGCAGCACTTCGATGCCTGCCGCGCCAACTGCCCTGGCGATGCGTTCATCCGCCTCGGTTTCCACTGCGCAGCTCTCTGGCGCGCAGCGCCAGCCGCCGCGATCGGCGGCGGTGTAATGCCGGCGATCGACGGCCGAGATGTTCCGGATGTCCAGCAGCGAGAGATCGCGCCTGGGATCTGCGGCCGGATCGGGTTCGAGCGCCGCGATGTCCGCAGCGGCAATCGGCAGCGATGCGGCCATGGCCTTGCTCATCATCCACTTCAACGCGATGTCGTTCAGGCCGCGGTTGCCGTTGCCGCCCCCGACATCCGAGTGCGCACCGCGGAACCACACCTCATACCCGCCCTGCAGGCGGATGGGGATAAACGACAGCCGCTGCTCGTCGAGCGCGAGCGCGTGGAAGCAGTAGCGAACCGACGACGTCGGCAGCGACAGGTGGTGGCCAAAGTTCAGCAGCTCGTTGCCGAGAAAACCGAGACCGAAGGCCGCCACCACATCCCACACGCCGACGAAGCGGATCACCGGATGGGCTTCGACGACCTCGTTGGTGCCCGGCCGCCGAATGCCCCGGTTCTTGATCAGATGGCAAAAATCGAGCGTGGTTGCCGCGCCGCGGCTGAAACCGACGATGTCGATGATGCGGTCGTGCTTCGTCCAGTTCTCGCACAGGCGATCGTACGCTTCGTTCAATCGGGGCAGCTCGCCGAGGCCGAACAGGCCGCCGATGACCCGTCCGGCCTCCTCGTGGCGGGTGCCGACGCCCGCGACGTAAAAGTCGTCCATGTCGGAGCGCGCGTGATAGGCCTCGAAGAACCGCACCACGTTGGTGTCGTCGTAGTTCGGGTCCTCGCCGTCCTTCCGCGTATTCCACGTCCCGTCAAAGGCGTAAAGGGCCATGCGCGTGAGCCTCTGTCCGGTAGGATATGCCCCGGAGGATCTGGATGCGAGCCCTGGCTCGGTCGTTCTCTTACTCAAGGAGTGTAGTCATGCGTGTGAATCTGATTCTTGGCGCAATGCTCGTCGCGGCCTCGGTTGTCATCGCCGGTCAGCAGAACCCGTATGTTGGACGCTGGAACATCACCGGCACCGGCGCCGACACCGACAAGGTGTATTTCCTCGAGGTGACGCAGAACGGCGATCGACTCGAGGGACGATTCCTCAATCGCACGGCACACGCGACGCCGCTCGCCTGGATTCGCGTCGAAGGCAACGAACTGGTGTTTCAGTACGGGCGCGGAGAAGGCGTGCCTGCCGACCCGGTGATGGCGTGTGGGCCGATCTATCGCGCGCGCATTGAGGGCGGTAAGTTGATCGGTTCTCATACTCCCGAGCCGTGCAATCTTCCGCCTCGAGGCGCCACGTCGCCGGCACCCGCACCCGCGCCGCGCCCGCCGGCGAAACCGATCAACTGGATCGGCGTGCGTCAACCGGTCTGGCCGCCCTCGAACGCCAACGCCAACCACACCTACGGCACACCCGTCGTGCTGGTCGGGCCAGGCGTGGGCCTCGAGGTGTGGGCCGGCCAGACGCCGGAGCATCGGGACGGCTGGAAGGTCGTAAATGGAATTCTCTCGAACGATCCTCCCACCTACAACCCGGTCTCGAAGGTGAAGTTCAAGGATTTCAAGGTCGAATCCGAATTCAAGCTGGATGAAGAACAGAACAGCGGGCTCTACCTGCGGGGGCGTTACGAGTTACAACTTGCCCTTGGCCCGGGTCCTGCGATCACGGCCGGGCGGCAGGGCCTGGTCTCTATTTACGGTTGGAAAGCCGCGGACGTCGACGCGGCCAAGCCCGCCGGCGAATGGCAGGCGCTCGACGCAATCGTCGTCGGCAACCACATCACCGCCACTCTCAATGGGCAGCGCGTCCACAACAATGCCGTCTTACCCGCGATGACCGGCGGTGCGCTCGACAACGACGAGTTGGCGCCTGGTCCGATCATGATCCAGGGCGACCATTCGCGCGTGTCGTTCCGCAAGCTGGTGGTGACGCCGATCGTCAAGCCGGGGATGTGAACAGGAGAATCCATGAACCGCTGGCTCACGAACGCGGACCGCGTCGGGGTCAAATGCACGCGGCAGTCCAGGACGGATCATCACTTGAAACGTCCGCCGCTCCAGGAAGCTTTCATTTCACGCCGGTGCGAAGCTCCTGGATGTGCGGGACCTTGATCGTCGTTATTCCAGACGTCAGGACCGGATCCGTGTAGGTGATCGCCGGCACGCCAGCCGCCGCTCGCGCCTGGTCCAATACTGTGCGAAGCTCCGCGACATGGTACTGCTTGATCAAGACCCCTGCGAGGCTTCCATCGGTGAAGGTAAAAAACGGGAGACCGACCGTGAACCGGACGGCGTTCACGGCCGTCCGTAGCTCCGCGATATGAACCGCCTTGACCACCGTGCTCTGAGCAGCCAGCGGATCGTCAGTAAAGAAGACTGTCGTCGCGATGTCTGGAGCACTGGCGGAGGTCACCTGATTATTTCCGTCGACTGCCGCCACACTGTATAGGTAGGCGCTGTTTGGATTGATCACAAAATTGTCGACAATGATCGTACTCGCGTCCGCAGTTTGGCGATACACAGCGAAGTTCGGGTTATCCACTCGGATAATGACGTAGGTCACGGCGCCCGGGCTGCCCGCCCACGTGATTGTGATGCTGGACGGCGTCGTCGCAGTGGCGGCGACGTTCGTTGGCACGAGCGCCCCATCGATACCGATCTTGGTGACGAAGGCGTCGTCTCCCGACCCACCGAACGTCGATTGGAACGGGCTCGCGGTGGGAAAGTTGGTGGAATTGGTCTTGCCCGTGACATAGGCATTACCGGAACCGTCGACGGCGAGGCCGTACCCGTTCTCATGCCCGGTGCCGCCACCCAGATACGAGCTGTACAGCAAGGCGCTGCCGGTGGCGTTGAGCTTGCTTACAAAGGCGTCGGCAAGGCCGACGTTGACGGGCTGAACTGGGTTCACCGTGGGAAAGTTATTGGAGTTGGTAAATCCGGAGACATACGCGCTGCGACCGCTGTCCACGGCGATTGCGTAGGAGGCGTCGCCGGCGCCGCTGCCACCCAGATAGGTGCTGTACACCAGGGCGCTGCCAGTGGCGTTGAGCTTGGACACGAAGGCGTCGGTCCCGGATCCGTTTTTCAGTGCCTGCAGCGGAACCGCAGTGGGGAAGTTCGGGGAATCGGTGGTGCCGGCAACGTACGCATTCCCTGATGTGTCTATCGCGATGCCGTGGACACCCTCACGGCCACTGCCACCAAGGTAGGTGCTGTAGAGGAGCGCGCTTCCAGCCGCGTTGAACTTGACGACGAAGCCGTCATTGATGTCGCCACCGTAAAGCGGCTGGATCGCGCTTGTGCTCGCGCCTGGGAAATTAGGCGAGCCTGTCGAGCCCCCGACGTACGCATTGCCCTCGCCGTCCACGGCGATGGCGCCGCCCTCGACGCTGTTCTCACTGCCGGTGCCGCCCAGGTACGTGGAGTAGACCAAGGCGCTGCCCGCGGCGTTAATCTTGGTGACAAACGCGTCGATGCTGCCACCGTTCAGCGACTGAAACGCGTTCGCGGTCGGGAACGTGCCGTTGGTCTGGCCGGTGATGTAGGCATTGCCGGATCCGTCCACCGCAATGCCTGTGCTCCTGTCGGTCCCGGTGTTGCCGAGATATGTGCTGTAGAGAAGGGCGTTGCCTGCGGCGTTGATCTTGGTGATGAAGACGTCGCCGCCCCCTCCATAGGCCGACTGAATGGCTCCTACCGTGGGGAACGGGCCGGCGGCGGTGGTGGAGTCCGTCTCGCCAGTTACGTACGCATTGCCCGCGTTGTCCACCGCGATGGCGAAGCCGGTTTCCGCGAGGCCTCCGCCCAGATAGGTGCTATAGACCAGCGCACTTCCAGCGGCGTTAAGCTTGGTGACGAACACGTCGACGCTTCCACTGCGCGTCGACTGGAACGCATTGGCGGTGGGAAAATTGGTGGAATCGGTCACGCCCGTCACATACGCATTGCGGGCGCCGTCCAGGGCGATCGCGTTGCCGATGTCAACGCCGTTGCCGCCGAGATAGGTGGAATATGTGAGGACCGGGTCGATCACCAGCGGCTCGGTGGTGTCGTAGCCGGCGACCTGAAAACCCACGCGGTGTGAGGCCCGCAGCACGTACCGACCGGCGACCGGCCGGCGCGTACCGGCGATGTCTTGATAGATCAGCGGCTTGTGCTGGACGAGATCGCCCTGGGAGGTCTCGAGCATCAGGTTGCCGTCCGGGTCGAGCGAGAGCTTGCGCACACCGTCGACGGCGAGCGTGATTCGCGCGGGATCGGCGCCCGGGGCGACGACGAGGTCGTATTCCAGTTGCCGCTCTTTGCCGTAATAGACCAGATCGATGCCGGGATACACACCGGCGTATTTCACCCTTGCGTAGTGCGGTACGTCGCGCTGCCACCGCTCCGGGTCGTTGCCGATGAAGTAGTTGCTCGTGCCAGGCAGCGGATCGAGGCCGGTGATCTCCGCGTGCCTGTTCGCGCCCGCGAGCCGCACTCGCACCACCGTTGTCGCGCGCAGGCTCAGCACAGCTTCGTCGGCGGTGAGGAAGAGGTTGTAACCCTGGCCGCGGGCGAGGAATTTCACGCGCGCATCGCTTTGACCCTGGTTGAGTTCAAAGCTCAGAGGCAGCTTGCCGTAGCTGGCCGATCGTCGCGGTTGTGCTGCTGCATCGGGCGGCCGCGCGGCCGGAAGCCGTGCGCACGCCAGCGTCGTCAGCGCGAGCGACGCCGCGATCAGCCGGGATGTGGTCACGCGAGATGATAGCGCGTTATTGTCCGCAGTATGCCGTAATGGCGGCTTGCAGCTCCGGCACGCTGGAACATCTTGAACTCCCTGTTTGAAACTGGAAGGATCCGTCGCTGATGAGGCGGCTAGTCTATTCGACCCTGGGCGCCGCGCTCGCGGTAAGCGTCCTCGGCTGCGGACCTGTCGGCCCGGCCGTAACTCGGGTGCAGGCCCGGCCAATGGCGCCGGCGCTCACGATCGGCCCCGGCGAGCACGCCCTCGGCATGGCGACCATGCGGCTGCGCGACGCGGCGAAGCGCGACGGCCTGCTCATTGTGCCTGAGCAGGCGGCGCCGCAGCGACCGTTGCCGCTGATCGTGCTGCTGCACGGCGGGGGCGGACGAGCGGAGGACTTCCGTGCCATTCTTCCGCTGGCGAGAGAGTTCGGCGTCGTCATGCTCGCCCTCGACTCGCGCCACAACACGTGGGACGGGATCGACAGCGTCTACGGACCCGACGTTCAGTTCATCGACGCGGCCCTGCGCTACACCTTCGAGCGGGTCGCGATCGATCCAGGGAAAATCGCCCTTGGTGGGCTTTCGGACGGCGGCGCTTATGCGCTGTCAATCGGGATGGTGAACGGTGATCTCTTCACGCACCTGGTGGCGGTGGCGCCAGGCTACTTCGCGCCCCCGGCCCCCCCGGCCGGCCGCCCGCGGATTTTCGTTGCGCACGGCACCCGCGACAATGTTTACAGCGTGGCCGGCAGCCGGAGCCACATCGTGCCGCAACTGAAGAGCGCGGGGTACGACGTGACCTACTACGAGTTCGACGGACCGCATTGGGTGACCGAAGATGCGGCACGCCACGCGCTGCAGTGGCTCGTGCAGTGAGACAGCCGTCCGTCGAGCCGGGCGGGTTACTGGCACCGAAAATTCTTCGCATCATCCGTACTGCCGCTGCCGACATAGCGCGCCGTCGCCGGATACGCGCACAGCGGACGCGTACGGTCGACCGCGCCGGCTGTCATGTGCGCGGCTTCGATCGACTGCGGCTTCAGTCCGGTTTCGACCCACCGATCGAGCGCGGCGACCTTGTCGAAGACATCCGTTCCTGGTCCGCCCTGACAGTGTCCCATGCCTGGCACCATGAACAGCGCGAGCGAGTTTGCGGACGACGCGCCGGAGGCGCTGGAAATCTGCTGGTGCATGATCAGGCTCGTGTCGGGAGAGACGAGCGGATCGGCCCAGCCGTGATACATCAGCAGTTTGCCGCCACGACTGAAGAAGCGCGACAGGTTGGGGTCGCCGCCATACAGCAATCCGTGGTCCGCCTTCACCGCACGCTCCACATCGTCTGGCACCGTGATCGTGTGGTAGTCCCAGTCGGGAGTGAAGACGATTTTCCGCATGCCTTCGTGCGACTCGCCCGACGGTGCGGGCCCGGCGACGCCGCCCCATCCAAGCTCTGATCCGGGATAGTACCGGCCCGGGTGGAGCACGGCGCCGCTCTTCGGATCGCGGATTGGACGCGTCATGGCGCGAGCCGTCTCGACCTGATCCGTGGTCAGGCAGTCAGTAAGGTCTTCTCCTTTGCAGGTCAACGTCGCAAAGTCGAATGAGCACCTGGCCGGATTCTCGATGACACCGTCCTTCACACCGTCGAGGGCGTCACAGCGGTCGAGGACGGCGTTGTGAATCATCGGATACTTGCTCGCCGGGATCGCTGCCGCCGGCGAACGGTTGACGTACGTGTTCAACCACACTCTCGCCGCGTAGAGCCGCATCTGGTCCCACGAAGGGTCGCCGGCGACGATGCCATCGAAATCGTCGGGATACCGCTGCGCCTCGATCAGTGCTTGTCGTCCACCGGTCGAACACGAATTGAAATACGCGCGTGCGGGAGGCGCATCGTAGTGCGCGGCCACCATCATCTTTGCCGTCACCGTCATCTCGTGAATCGCGCGATGTCCGAAGTCCACGAGTTTCTCGGGATGGCCGGCGACGAAATCGGCGTTGCCGCCGACGTGACCGGTGTCGGTTCCAGCGGCTGCGTATCCCGCCTTCACCGATGCGGCCATGGCGGGATAGGGAATCGCTCCGCCCAACCCGCCGTTCCCTGACGCCTGCAACTTGCGATTCCATCCGGAGAGCGGCAGCCAGACTTCGACGCGGATGTCGGAGTCAGCCGACGGCGTCAGTTTCAGCGTCACCCGGCAGAAGGCCGGAAGCGCTTTGAACGCCGCGCTTGCTGTGGCATTCGGCGTAACTGGCGATGCGAACCCACCAGCGGGCACGGACTGGGCCGAGAGCACCTCGCCGTTGGTCACCGTGATCCCCGCGAGCGAGTCACACGGGATCGGCGCCGGCGTTGCCGCATTCGGCTCGAGCATCGTCGCAGCGAACAAGACCATTCCCGGTTTGATTCTCATGGTGGAAGTGTAGATCCGCCTCGTAAACCATCGCGGCCTGATTCCCGTCGAGCTAGCACTATCCTCACGTCTCGCGGCGTGCAGTGATGGGCATCGTATAGCACACCGCGTCACCGTCGAGCACAAGCGTTCCGTCGTCTCTGATGACGGTGGTCTTGAGCTTCGTGATCGGTTTATCGCTCCGCACCTCGAGTACCTCGGCGCGGCCGGTAATCGTGTCGCCGGGCCGGACCGGTGCTTTGAAACTCCAATTCACCTGAAGGAATACCGTGCCGGGCCCCGGGAGGTCTTCCGCCACCACCGCGTTGAGGATTGCGCTCGTGACACCACCCTGCACGACAATCTCGCCGAACCGGCTCGCCTTCGCCGCGGCCTCATCGTAATGAAGTGGATTTCTGTCTCCGCTGATCTCGGTGAACAGTTCGATATCCGTTGCGTTCACCTTTCGCGAGCGCTCCGCGACTTGCCCGACGCGAGGGATGCCACCAGGCCAGATTTGATCGATAGTGCTGCTCATAGTTCTTTCCCAATTGGACTCGCCTGCCACCATCAGACGTCGTGCTAATGTTATCCCGTCGCTGCCCCATCCGTGGATTACGACGTCGTCATTGTCGGCGCCCGTTGCGCAGGCGCGGCCACCGCGCTGCTCCTCGCGAGACGAGGCCTTCGTGTGCTCGCGATCGACCGCGGTCGCTACGGCAGCGATACGGTCTCGACCCACGCCCTGATGCGCGCCGGCGTCGTCCAACTCTCTCGCTGGGGCGTTCTCGACGGCATCAAAGCGGCCGGCACGCCTGTGGTGCGATCGACGTCGTTTCATTACGGCGACGAGGTGGTCGCGGTGCCGATCAAACCGCAGCACGACATCGATGGCCTCTACGCGCCGCGGCGCACCGTCATTGATCGCGTGCTGGTCGATGCCGCGCAAGAAGCCGGTGCCACCATCACATTCGAAACGCAACTCGTCGATCTGGTCCGCGCGGACGACGGCCGGGTCTGCGGTGTGCGCATCAAAGATGGTCATGATCGGGAACGGCAGGTGTCGGCCGAGCTCGTGATCGGAGCCGATGGTGTGCATTCTACGGTCGCGCGTCTGGCCGGCTCTGAACGCTATCGCACCGGTCGTCATGCAACCGCCGTTGTCTTCAGCTACTGGTCGGGTCCGGGGTTCGACGGCTACCACTGGTACTACAACCCGGGTGTGAGCGCCGGCGCGATTCCGACCAACGACGGGTTGACGTGCATATTTGTCTCGGTTCCACAGCGCCGGTTCCACGAGACGATGAGTCACGGTACGGACGCCGGCTACCGGCAGGTGTTGAGGGAATGCGGATCCGACCTGGCGGCGGTTGTGGAACAGTCGAAACGAGTTGAAAAGTACCGCGGGTTTCCGGGAGAGGTCGGATTTTTTCGCCAATCGTTCGGACCCGGCTGGGCGCTCGTGGGCGATGCCGGGTACTTCAAGGATCCGCTGACGGCCCACGGAATTACGGATGCGTTGATCGACGCGGAACTGCTCGCGCAAGCGGCGGCCGCCGGCACCGAGGCCGCGTTTGCCGGCTATCAGAATGCTCGAGACAAGTTGGCGGTCGGTCACTTTGAAGTGACCGATGCCGTCGCATCCTTCGAATGGGACCTGCCGAAGGTCCGGCAGCTCCATCGTGCACTGAGCGATGAAATGAAGAAAGAGTCGCTCGCGGTGGCTAGCTTCGCGATGCCGGCGTAGACAAATAACCGGCTAAGTGATCGACAAGCTCACGCGCATCGTCTTCAGCCCCGCTGATGAACGTCGATTTCCTTCGCCTCAGGAACGGCAACCCCAGCGCATACAGACCTGGCGCAGCCACGACGCCGCCGTCGTGCCGCAAGTGTCCTTTGTCGTCAATCACGGGCAGGTCCAACCAGCTGTAGTCAGGCCGGAAGCCCGTCGCCCAGACGATCGACCGGATTGCTCCATTCCGCAGATCGAGTTTCAACGTTGACGACGCCGGCGCGCGGGTCGGTTCAAATCGTTCCGGAGGACCGACCTCGGCCTCGCGAGCGTGGCTCCGCGCCCACTCGTCGAACGTGCCGAGCAACCGGTTCATCTTCAAGTCTGCCAGCGCAAACTGATTTCGCAGTCCGCCCGAGAACAGCGCCTGTCCGTCTCGCACCGCGGAGAGACGGCCGACGATCTCGACACCGGCAGAGCTGAGCGCGTTGAGATCCAACGTCGCTCGCTCGGGTGTGCCAATGAGTTGCGGTGAGGGGAGGTGGCGGACCCGCATCAGGTCGTCGATTTCGTTGTAGCGCTGATTCCACACGCCCGACGCATCCATCCACCAGAGCACGTCGCGACCGCGATACGTTCTTGGCAGCCTGACGTGCTCGCCGACGGAGAGAGTCACCGGCCGTCCGGAACGGAGGATTTCGTCGGCGAGCTGGACGCCGGTGGCCGACGCGCCGACGACCAGCACGCCGCCTTCCGGCAAGTCAGTCGGGTTGCGGTAGCTGAATGGCGTGAAGCACCGGATCGATAGCGGCACGGCTGGGCCGAGCGCCGGCACGATCGGAGCGTTGCAGGCGCCGCTCGCGATCATGAGGGTGCGGCAGCGCAGATCACCGTTGGTCGTCGCGACGTGGTAGCCGCCGTCGGTTCGCTGCACCCGCGTGACGGTGGTGTGCGTGCGCACCGGCGCACCAGACAACACGGCAAAGCGTGAGATGAAGTCGATCACCTCACGCATCGTCATGTAGCCGTCCGGGTCCGAGCCGTCGTAGTGATGCCCGGGCAGTCGACTCTGCCAGTTGGGCGTCAGCAGCCGGAGCGAGTCCCAGCGCTCGCGACGCCAGGAGTTGGCGATCTCGCCGCGCTCGAGCACCACGTGATCGATGGCGCGCTCGCTGAGACATCGGCTCACCGCCAGGCCCGCATGCCCGGCGCCGATGACGACCGTGGTCAGCCGTTCGATAATCCCGCCCCGCTAGTTCGCGACTTCAACCGTGACGTTGACGGGATTGGTGATCACGTCGTACACCGCCGAGCGCTTCTGCGACTGGGCGACGAGCGCTTCGATGTCTTCTTTCGACGCATCCGCATCGATCTTGAACGTCACCTTGATGTCGTCGTAGCCGTTGCGCACGTCGCTGTCGACGCCGAGGATGCCGCGGATGTCCATCTTGCCTTCGAGATTCGATTCCACGGAGCGGAGCTGGATGCCGCGATGCTGCGCGACCGCTGCCACACCGGCGGTCAGGCAGCTCGCGAGGCCGACGAGGACGTATTCGATTGGGGTGATGGCGTGATCCTCCGAAGCGAAGATCTCCGGATGGTCCGCACTGAGCAATGTCTCCTTCTTGTGGCTCTGTTCCTGCCCGAGTCCGAAGAAGCCCTGGACCTTTGACTCGCTGAGCGTGCCGTTCTGCCACTTGCAGGACGCCCGCCACGTGAATTTGGCTGCCTCTGGCGCGCCCTTGAGAACTTCTCGCGCATCCAGCAGGGCCTGTACGTTCACGCCGTTGTTGACGGTGGTCGTCGCCATATGAACCCCCAAATGTCGTTGTAATGGATCGCCTTAGCGGAAGCGCAAATAATACACCGCGGCACGAGATCTCAACGAGCCGAATCTACAGCGGCGATTGCAGATTCCGCACGGCGCGCAACACCGTCGTGCGGGGCGCAAACCGAACCAGCGAGGCCATGACGCGATTGCGGAGCCCGGTGACCGCGACCCGCTTGTTCGCCTGCCACGCGTCGTAACCCATGCGCGCCACGGTCATCGACGCCATCGGCGTGCCGGCGCGGCTCAGTCGCACTTTGTTCGTGCCGGCGCGCTCGCGAAACTTGCTCACGGTCGGACCCGGGCACAGGCAGCTGACCCTCACGCCCGTATCGCGCGCCTCCTCCCACAACGCCTCCGAGAACGACAGCACGAACGCCTTTGACGCGTAGTAGATCGCCATCAGGGGCCCTGGCTGAAACGCCGCGGTGGACGCCACATTCAACACCCCGCCGCGCCGGTTGGCGATCATCGCCGGCCAGTAGATGTGCGTCAGCTCGACCAGCGCGCGATCGTTCAGGTCGATCATGCCGAGTTGTGTCGCCGCGTCGGATCCGTTGAAGGCGCCCGCGTGGCCGTAGCCCGCGTTGTTCACGAGGACGTCGACCGGCAGCCCTCGTTTCTCGATCTCGTCGGCCAGTCTCTGCCCGCCGCCGATGGCGCCAAGGTCCCCGGCGATCGGCGTGGCGGTGACGCCGTAACTCTTTGCCAGTCGAGCGGCGAGCTCCCGGAGCGCGCTCTCCGTCCGCCCGGTCAGGATGACGTTGTAGCCGCCGGCGGCAAAACACTCCGCGAGGTCCACGCCGATCCCGGCCGACGCACCCGTTACGAGAGCCGTCTGTCCATCTCCTGTTCGCGCGCCCGGCATGTCGGCGGAATTCTACATCCGTTATGGGCCTCTCCTCGCACGCCTTAATCGGATCGGCGAGCCCATGTTTCCAGGGGACTAGCGAGAGGCGCGACTCGAGAGCCACCACTTCATCGTCGTCGTGACGAGATCGGCGGCGTCTTGCTGCACGAAGTGCCCCGCTTCGGGAACGGTCACGAGCGTCAGGTCCTTCGCCACCCAGTTCCATGTGCCGGAGAGTCCGTCTGCGTGCAGCGCCGTGTCGCGCAGGCCGTGGAACATGAGCACCGGCGCCTGGACTTTTGGCATCTCGGGAGGCGGCGGCGCATCGGCGCCCGACTGCCGCGGATAGTTGCGTTTGTAATAGTTCAGCATCGCTTCGAAGTCCGAGTGCTTGAAGGCTTCGATGTAGTGGCTGCGCGCGGCAGGATCGCGCACCCAGCCTGCGAGGTTTTCCGCGGTCATCGGCCGGCCGAAAAATACCGTCGGGTCGGCCGGGGTCTTCTGCTGGAATTGACGGGCATACTCGCTGTTCTTGATCTGTTCGGCGTTGATTCGCAGCTCGCGCGACAGGCCCTGCGGGTGCGGCAGGTTGAGAATCACCAGGTTCTCGGTCATCTGCGGCAGGTTCATCGCGAACTGCCAGGCCACCACGCCGCCCCAATCGTGACCGACGATGGTGGCGCGATCGCGGCCAACGTGGCGGATTACCGCGGCGACATCGCCGACGAGCAGACGCATGTCGTAGTTCTCGACGCCCTTCGGTTTGTCGCTCAGGTTGTAGCCACGTTGATCGATCGCCACGACCTGGAACGTCTGCGAGAGCGCGTCCATCTGGTGACGCCATGAGTACCAGAAGTCCGGAAAGCCGTGGATCATGACGACGAG
>JANOZI010000555.1:0-3883 GCA_031429375.1 Acidobacteriota bacterium
TACGAAGTGAAGTCCACCTACATCCTGCAACCGGGCCCGGCCGCCCTGACCGAGGGTGTGCGCCAGCTCCAGCAGATCGTCGAAGCGGTCACGGCGCATACAATACGGGAATGAATCGAATCGTTTATGTCCTCGCGCTGACTGTCCTTGCCGGCGCCTGCCGGTCCACGCCGCCCGCTGCGCCGCCACCGTCGGCGGACGCCTGGGCCGTTGTCGGCGGGCGCGAAATCAAGCAGGCGGAAGTCGACAAGGCCTACCGGCGCACGCCCCAGGCATCCGAGACGCTGTCGGAAGACGAAGCGCTGGCCGCCAAGCTCGCGCTCCTCAACGAGCTGATCATCCAGGACATCCTGCTCGCCAAGGCGCGCGAGCTGAAGATCACGCTGCCCGACACCGAAGTCGACACGGCGTATGCCGAGGCCAAGAAGAACATGTCGGACCAGGCGTTCCAGCAGGAACTGACCAAGCGCCAGCTGACCACCGACGACATGCGCGAAGAGCTCCGCCGCGACCTGCTCGCCCAGAAGATGATGGAGCGCGAAGTCACGTCGAAGGTGACCGTCACCGATCAGGACGTCACGGACTTCTTCAACGCCAACAAGGCGCAGTTCAACCGCACCGAGGAGGCGTACCGCATCGCGCAAATCGTGGTGACGCCGGTGCGCGAACCGCAGATCGACAACCGCAGTGGCGATGATGCCATCACACCGCAGCAGGCCACGGCCAAGATGCAGATGCTGATGGAGCGCTTGAAGGCGGGCGTCGCCTTCGGCGACCTCGCGGCGGATTATTCAGAAGACCCGCGGACCGCGCCGCGCGGCGGCGACCTTGGCTTCGTGCCGGTGTCGGCGTTAAACCAGGTGCCTCCCGCCCTTCGAGACGCGGTGCTGAAAACCACGCCGGGGTCGGTGCGCGTGGTCAGCAACGGCGGCGCCCACACGCTCCTGCTCGTCGTGGCGCACGACACTGCCGGCCAGAAAGACCCGAGCATGCCGGGTGTGAAAGAAAACATCACCTCGACGATCCGTGGCCGGCGCGAGCAGCTGCTGCGAGCGGCCTACCTCTCGGCACTGCGCAACGACACGGTGGTGGTGAACCTGCTGGCGAAAAAAATCGTGGATTCGAACGGCAAGACGCCGGCAGCTGCCGCCGCCCCTGCCAAGAAGCCGTAGCCGCGGCGCCGGCGCATCCGTTACTCGATCTGGGTGAGTGCCGCGCGAAGCTCAGCGATGTGCACGACCCTGATGAGGCCGCCAACTGCGAGGTCCGGGTCGGTATACGTGGGCGGCATGCGGCCGGCCGAAAGATACGCCTCGGCCAGCGCCAGCCGCAAATCGAGGATGTGTTGGGCGCGAATGCCAGTGTCGCCGGCGGCGATCGTGGCATCGGCGAAGAAATACGGCGACAGGCTCAACTGGACCCGAACAGCATTGATTCGGGTCCGTAACTCCGCGATGTGCGCCAGCCGAATCACGCTCGCGCCGGCAGTCAGCGGATCGTCGGTAAAGCCCGATACGCGCGTCATCGTCAACAGCCCGTTGATGAACGGCCCTTCGCACGAATCGTTCAACGTATAAACCGTCGTAAACGTGGGAAGGGCAATCGTCGCGGCTGTGCCGTTGAGGCTCACACTGCATAGCGGCGTGATCTCGCCAATGGTCCCGGGGAAGTTCATCGTCAGCGCCAGGGTGGTGCCGGCGATGGTCCCGGAAACGGTTCCACCCTTCGCCCGATGACACGAACTGCACGAGCCATCGGTGGCGTTGAGGGGCGTCGAGGTCACGGTGCCCGACACGGCGGAGCCCGTCTGCGTCAGGGTCCAGGTGACGTTCATGCCGTCGGTGGCATTCCGGTTCACCCAGAAATCCGCGGCGGTGCCCTGCCATGTCCCGGTCAAGTTCACGGCAGGCGCCTGGGCCGCCCCGATGGCGAGCGACAGCTGCGCGAAGTAGATCAGCGTGACGGCGAGGAAAACCAGCGTCGACGCCCCACGCGCGCCGCCTCGACTGACTACACCAGGACGCGCCGGAGGCGCGGCCGTCACTCGATAAGCCTCACCGCGAGGCGCAGGTCCGAGACATGCACGGCCTTGATTGGGGTCTCGGTGGCGACGATCGCCGGGTCGGTGTAACTGATGACGCCGCGCCCGCGCCTCGTGTATACCGCGTCGAGCGCCGTTCTCAGTTCGGTGATGTGCACCGCCTTGATCGTCGTGCCGGCGGCCAACGCCGCATCCGTGAAGGGGAACTCCGTGAGCTGGTTGTTGGCGCGCAGCGTCGCCACGGCGTTTCGCAGTTCGACGACATGCGCGGCCTTGACGAGCGTCACGCCCTGGTTGAGCGGATCGTCGCTGAAAGAAAACGTCGTGGTCGCGAGCGAGAAGACGGCCGTCACCGTGGTATTGCCCGTGAGCGTGACCACGCACGTCGCGGTGCCCGCGCACCCGCCCCCGATCCAACCGGCGAAGAAGGAGCCCGCTGCGGCGGCCCCCGCGGTCAGCGTCACGCTCGTGCCCGGGTTGTAGGCCTCGGCGCAGTCGCCGCCACAGCTGATCCCGGCCGGGCTGCTGGTGACGAAGTTGCTGCTCGTCCCGCTGCCGCCCTTGGCCACCGTCAACATCGGCGCGGCGTTGATCTGCCCGCGGATCTCGCCGCCGCCATTGTTAATCGTGTGGACGTTGAAATAGTCCTGGCCGGCTTTCAAATCACCGACCTGCGTTGCGTTAATCGCGAAGCTCTGATCGGGAATGATGCCCGAGGTCGCGGCGGGGACTCCGCTCAATCCAAACAGGACGCCGGCGTTGAACCCCGGCGGCGCAGGTCCGTGAATGTGGGCGGCATTGGCGTTGCTCGACAGGTTGTCGAAACTGGCCATCACGGTGATCTGGTCCTCGGTGCCGTTCAGCAGCACCGTGCCGGCTCCGGTTCCCGGGGTCACGACGGCCGGCACTTGCTGCGCGCCGGTGAACGACGCCGTGAACTTCTGGATCGGCGCGAGCTTGATCTGCCCGCGAATTACGCCGCCACCGAAATTGACGGTGTGAATATTGAAGTAGAACTGGCCGGCCTTGAGCTGCGCCACCTGCGCCGAGGATATCGAATACGTCTGCGCAGGAATGGTGCCCGACGTGGCGGACGGGGTCACGAAGCTGAAATCAAACAGCACCCCGGCGTTGGCGCCCGCGGCGGCCGCACCATGAATGTGCGCGGCGATCGCGGGGCTCGTGAGGCCGGTAAAAGACAGGTTGACGACGATCTGCGTCTCGTCGCCGTTGAGCGCCACCGTTCCCGTGCCGCTGCCTCCGCTCGAGACCGACGGCACCTGCTGCCAGCCGGCAAGCGAGGCAGTGTATTTCTGGACCGGCGCGGCGCCAATCTGCCCGCGAATCTCCCCGCCGCCAAAGTTGGTGGTGTGGATGTTGAAATAGAACTGCCCCGCCCTCAGCTGCGCGACCTGTGGGGCGGTGATCCCAAACACTCGATCGGCAGTAATGCTGCCCGACGTCGCATTCGGCGTGTCGGCCGTGAAATCAAACAGCACGCCCGCGTCGGCTCCGCGTCCCGCTGGACCATGGATGTGCGCGAGGCTGGCATTGCTCGTCAGGCCGGAAAAACTCAGGTTGACGGTGATTTGTGTCTCGTCCGTGTTGAGCACCACGGTGCCGATGCCCGTGCCTCCGGAGGGAACCGGCGTAGTCTGCTGACCGCCAGTCAGCGTGGCGACAAAACGTTGATCGGCGCGAGCGGGAATGGCAAACGCCAGGCACAGGATCGCGAGCCCGACGAGAACAGGTGTCGCCTTCATGGGAGCCTCCAGGGACGCACGGTCTTTCAGAACAAGGCGCCAGTGTAACTCCGGAGGAGACGGGATCGCACTTTTTGTC